>NZ_JAPZSO010000212.1:0-27660 GCF_027531715.1 Microcystis sp. LE19-8.1F
CGACCAAAAACCGCAAGAACTCTTACAATTAATAGAGACGATTCTCGTTTATAAGTTACCGCTTCTCAATCGTCGGGAGATAGAAACTATGTTTAGTTTAGATGAATTAAAACAAACTCAGTATTTTCAAGATGTGCGCGAAGAAGCGCGTCAGGAAGGTCGTCAGGAAGGTCGCGAGCAAGGTCGTGAGGAAGGTCGCGAGGAAGGCATTGAGCAAGGCAGACTAAACAAAGCATTAGAGGCAGTCCCCCGTTTGTTAGCCTTAGGGTTAAGTGTTGAGCAAGTCGCATCCGCCTTAGAGTTAGAAGTTAAACAGGTTAGAGCTATACAAAAAGGGACATAATACACAAGGCCTGCTGAAAAAGTTTGTTGGTCGGGTTAGGAGTCAGCCTTGAATCAGTTATCAGATGTGAGTTTTCAGTTCACTGTTCACTGTTTACTGTTCACTGAAAATACTCCCATCTCCTTGGGAAAAATCCCACGGTTATAGAAATCTTGGCGGAAAAGTCTCTACAACCGGGTTTTTCTAGGAATATTAGGAAAGGAGATTGCCGCGACTACCGTTAGGAAGAATAGTTTCTTCGAGGGAAGCGGAAAGAAGATTATTTTCGGTTAAAATCGCCCCAATTAAGTTAGCTCGTTTGAGATTAGCTCGTTTAAGATTGCTTCCCACTAAATAACTCAAGAGTAATCCCGCTTGGTGTAGATTAGCACCGTAAAGGTTAGCGGAGGCTAAATTCGCGCCGAGCAGATTACAACCGGTTAAGTTAGCCTGGCGAAAATTGGCTTTATTAGCGTCAGTTTTGCTTAAATCGGCACCGGTTAAGTTAGCTCCCTCAAAATCGCTACAATTGAGGTTAGCTCCCGTCAGATTAGCCCCTTCCAGGTTAGCATAACGTAAATCCGCCCCGCGTAAATCCGCCCCGCGTAAATCGGCATAGCTGAGGTCGGCGTATTGAAGCTGGCAGTTTTCCAGATTAGCTTGATAGAGATAGGCTCGAATTAGGTTAGCCTCTTTTAAGTTAGCATGGCTAAGATTAGCAGAGCTAAGAATAGCACGAGTGAGAATAGCCCGTTTTAGGTTAGCTTTCTCCGCCATGGCATGGGTTAAAGTGGCTGAGGTGAGATTAGCGGCTTCGAGATTTGCTTTCAACAGTTGGGCAAAAAGTAAGCTACTGTGAATTAAACAGGCAGAACTTAAATCAGCCTTTTTGAGAATGGTATTACTCAAAATTGCGCCGCTTAGGTTACTTTGGTGCAAATTTGCCCCGGAAAGGTCGGCTTTAGTCAGGTTAGCATCGATAAGACAAGCTTTGCTTAAATTAACTTCTTCCAGGGCAGCAGCTTTGAAATTAGCGTTAATTAAACAAGCTTCGGCTAAATTGGCTCGTTTTAAGTAACTATGACTTAGGTTAATCTGGTTTAAACACTGTCTCTTTAAATTGACTCCGCTAAGTCTGACTTCGGCAAAGTTGCGTTCACCTCGATTATACAGTTCGATTAGATGTTCACGATCGGTTAAGGCATTGCTACTCATAAAATAACTAAATTGTTCTGGAAGGTGATTTCCAGAGAATGGGTTGGGGAAAATTACTGATCATGAAGTCGATCTCTAGGATTAGTACAGGGAGCGACTGGGGATTTTTGCGAATAAATAGAAATTTTTAACCAATTACGGGCTTAAAATCCCTATTGGCAATCACTAAAACCGGTAAATAACTACAAGAATCGGGGTTCAATACCAAAAACAGCCTCTACCTAAACCCGCCACTTGTTGCCAGCCAGGTCTAGGCATTAAATTAGAGAAGTCTTGTGCGTCAGTTTTCCTGACTGAATCTACTGCCTCGCCGATGTCTTGACTCGGTATCATACAGTTGAATTGGTTAGGTCTGCTTAGTCAGTCCAGTAGCCAAAAGGCTAAAACTCTTAATCACCAGATTTCGGGGACTCTCCAGTTGAGCGAGCATAAAACTTTGTAAAAGTCAATCCCTCTTAGGGATGAACTGCCCGATCCTATTCCCCGAAGCCTTGATTTATTAATTCTATCGGGTTGTGGTCTGTTTTGGCAAGAGGGGTTAATGGCTTTTTAATCAATTCGCCAAAAGGCTTGATTTTCCGTAGGGGATAATTGTATAGACCGGTCATCTAAATATTGTTTGAGACTGGGGGAAGGATTGAGGAGATAAATATCGGTAAATTGATTTTTTAAGGATGGGATGGAAACTCTAATATCCGACTGAACAAATAAATACTTTGTCTTAGCATCAGTGGTATGAATAAGGGGCAAGGTATCTAACCAATGTTCTGAAATAATTAGAGGTTTTTGACTGCGATTAATCATTGTATAAGCGTTGGGAATATTACTACCATAGCCCACATATCTAGTTGCCGGCGGTGGATAGGGAATTTTGGCAATTAATCCGAGAACTAGCAATAATATTAAGAGAATTTTTGCCCAGCCTTGGCGCTGCTGTAATCCGTTGCCTAGTAAAAAGGTAACTGCCAGCAGCATACCGAGAAAACTCGGTAGGTAAAATCTGCCCACAGCCGTGTAGCGAAATCCTCCGATTAGATCCCACGCTAAAAGAGAGAAAAAGGGGATAATTGTCAGGAGAATGATCAGGGTAAAAACTTTTTTATCGGCTTTTTTTCCCAGATAAATAAAGGAGATGAAGACGAGGATAATTAGGCAGTATTCAATAATAGGGGTAATGGTGGGATTGGCTAAACTAAAATTATAAAATAAACGAGCGATCATTCCTACCCATCTTTGCCAAAGTACCTCTAGGGGTAAACTGCCTTTTGACCATCCAAAGACAGTAAATCGACTGGTAAAAATCCGGGTTAACCAAATTGAATAAATACACAGGGAAGCAAGTAAGCTGATGCTATAGTATTTTTTGGTTAAAAAGTTAAAAGAATTCAGCTGCAGCAGAAAATATAGGCTATGGACTACTAGAACAAAGATAAAGAAAACATGGGTATATAAACCAGCGATTAGGGATAAACTATAGAAAAACCAATTTTTTTTCGGTTGCGAGGAATCAATAGCTTTGAGAAATAACCAGCTAGAAAGTATCGAAAAGAAAACATATAGTCCGTATTCCCAAATTCCCAGCGCATAACCAGTAAAACGTGGAGAAAAGAAGATAAGTGTAGTGGCGATTAAAGCGGCATTTTTATTTTTAAACAAAGTCAAAGCTAAATGGTAAAAACTCCATAAAATACCAAACCAAATAATTACCGAAAATCCCCTTAATACTAGATAAGAATTGCCCAATAATCTTGCTAAAAACCAGAGGAAAATATAATAGAGAGGTAGATCGTAATTCGAGCTAGTATAAAGAGAGGCTATGGTATCGGGAAAACCTTTCACGTAATTAACCCCCTGAAATTGCCAGAGTTGTTCCGTGGATTTAATTTGCCCGTCGAAGAGATAGTTAATTAACTGTTCGGGTGTGTAACCAGAAAGATGCAGTAAGACCAAAGATTCATCGTGCCAAACATAGCTATAGTAGGCGAGATGGACAAAATAGAAAATATTGAAAATAATCAATAAAACTAAAGCAAATCTAACCCCAGATTGACGAGTAAACATAATTATCTCGATCCTGTTAAAAATCACTGATTACTGTTGACTAACTCCTGCTTAATCACTCTAGAATTTTGATGAGCAAGAGGTAAAGTAAACCAAAACTGTGAGCCAACCTGCGGGGTACTTTTTACCCCAATTCTCCCAGAGTGAGCCTCGATTATTTGCCGACATTGGTAGGAACCTAAACCGATTCCCGTTAGGTGTTGATTATGAAGATTTCTTACATATAAACGGAAAAGATGTTGACATTGTTCCTCATCCATGCCAATGCCATTATCGCTTAAAGTGCAGTAGAGCATATCTTGGTCAATACGAGCATCTAAAGCTAATTGAATCGGTGAAGGGTTATGTTTTAAGGCATTATTTAATAATTGTTCAAAAACACTTCTTAGCTGACAAGGATCGACATCAATAGCGGGTAAGTCATCGGGGAGAAGATTAATAAAAGTAGCTTGGTATAAATCAAAATCTTTTTGCCAATCTTTCAGCCAAATTTCCACCTGTTCTTTTAAAGATAGAGGTTGACGATGCAAGATTAAAGGCCGTTCTTCAGCAAAATGATTTTCTGATAAAGCATTAATTAAAGTTAATTGTCGATCGCAACTACGCACCACCTGATCGAGCATTGCTCGCGAGATAGTTACTTTTTCTGTTTGCCGACACTGTAAATTTTTTAATAACATCACTAATCCCATAATCGAAGTGCGAAGATCGTGGGATACTGCCTGTAAAAAAACCGTTTTCATTTCGTATAAACGCTGAATTTCCCGGACTTTTTCCCGTAGTTCCAGGGTTCTTGCTGCCACTTCCTGTTCTAAATTATTATTCAAGCTTTGCACCCTCTGATATAGTTGCGCTTGGCCGATAGCAATACAAACTTGGGTGGCTAACTGTTCTAATAATTTGACCTCGCTTTTTTGCCAATGACGGGGATGGGAATATTGATGGACCACTAAAGCGCCTAAATGTTGATTATTAACCGTTAGAGGTAAAACTAAAGAGGATTTAACTTGCAGGTATTCGTAATAACCCTTGAGAGTGGGCAGCGTTTGCACCTTAGCGGTATTATCAGCAATAATTAACTTATCTAAAGAAAATAATTGTCCCAATTCTTCCAGTAATTCTGGTTCGGGAAACCAACCCATCAGCGAGGGAATCTCGGGACGACGGGACTCAGCGATTACCTTAGACCAACCCCGCTCTTGACAGTGACCGATATAGACTTGATCGGCATCGAGAAAATTTCTGATTTCCTCAACAATGGTATTTAAAACCTGATCTATATCTAAAGATTGATGGACTTTTAAAGCAACTTGTGTTAGTAAATGTTCTCGTTCTAAAGTTTCATTTAAAGCTCGATCGATCTGTTGTCTTTCGCTAATCGCCGCCGATAAAAACAGAGAAGTTGACATGACAATGACTAAAAAGATTTGTAAGATCAAGACACCTCTGGTATAATCGGGAGCCTGTAGGATAAAAGGGCTGACTCCCCCGGCCAATCCCATCAAAGCTAAAATAGACACCAAAAAATTCGCTATTACCGCTCCCCAAGTCTGAAAACGCATGGCGGCCCAAACCACAAAGGGAAAAGGCAGATATTCGAGATACTGCACCATACTCCAATCGGGGTTAAGAAAATTCTGTTGACCACCAAAAACCACGGAAGTCACTCCCGTTAGCAAACTCAGACAAAGTAAGGCCTCGCCAAAGCGTTGAGGTTGCCGTGGTTCCCGCAGGGAGTGACGATTGAAGCAAAAACGCAACAGCAGCGGCGTGGTCATTAATATTCCCGTACTATCTCCGAGCCAGATAATGCCCCAAGACTGTCCAAATTGCCGCCAATCCCAAGTATTTAGCCAACTACGGGCAAAAGTATCGATAGTGGCATTGACTGCCGAGGCTAATAAAGCCGCTAAAAATACCAGTAAAAGGATATCGCGAATGCGCTGTAAAGTGGCGGAAAATCTCAGATAATGCAGGAATTGCGCCCCTAACAGAGCCGATAAACTGCTACCGATCGCCGAAAATAGAGCTATGGGCCAACTGGCCCCTAAAAAGAAGGTCAGAAGCAAATCCCCGATAAAAACGCCGAAAACTAGCCTTTTTCCCCCTAAAAAAACAGCAGTTAAGCCAATACCAGCACTCATCCAAATTGGGGCAGGTCGCGACCCTAAATTTAAGCAGAGATAGCCTAGCCAACCAACACCCAGATAAACTAGGGCAACAAGCACAATTTTAGACCGATCTGATGAAATCCGTAGCATTTTCAGTTATCAGTTATCAGTTATCAGTTATCAGTTATCAGTTATTAGGTTTAAGTTTTAAGTTATTAGGTTTAAGTTTTAAGTTATTAGGTTTAAGTTATTAGGTTTAAGTTTTCAATTTTCAATAAATTTAGTATCTTTCACTGGTCACTGGTCACTGGTCACTGGTTACTGGTCACTGGTCACTGATCACTGTTAATCTATCTCCAGATTGCCTAAACTAGGAGTAGTTCTGCTTCATGCAGATGGGTGAAAACCGTACATTTTCCTGTTAGGAATCAAAGATCATGCGGATTTTAATTGTTGAAGACGATCCCTTAATGCAGTTGGGTTTAGAACAAGCGCTCGGTGAACAGCCGGATTTTGAGATTGTCGGTCAAGCTAGTGATGGTCTAGCGGGGGTACAATTAGCCCTATCCCTACGGCCAGATTTAGTGGTCATGGACATCGGTTTACCCCGTCTTGACGGCATTGCGGCAACTAAACAGATTAAGGAAGGTTTAGCTAATGTTCATGTGGTCATGCTCACTTCCCACACTCTCCAACAGGAAGTGATCGCAGCTCTGGCTAGTGGTGCTGATGCCTATTGTATCAAGGGAGCGAGTCTCGATCGCCTTTTGGCCGCCATTGAAGCGGCCAAGGATGGGGCCACCTATTTAGACCCCCAAATTGCCCGTTTAGTCATGGATAATCTCAAACCGCCGGCAGTGCAACCTAATCCCAATCTAGCACTTTTATCGGAGCGAGAAATGGAGGTTTTAAAGTTAATTGTTGAGGGCAAAAGTAACGCTGAAATCGCCGAACAACTCTATTTAAGCACCAATACGATTAAAACCCATGTGCGGGGCATTATGAATAAATTGGCCGTGGACGACCGAGTACAAGCGGCCGTAATTGCCCTGCGTTCCGGTATTGTTTAAGGGGAAAATGGCGATTTACTTATCCCCTATTCGAGGCTTCTCTAATCACCTCTAAAACCTCTGAAGCATGGGAAATAGTCGGGACGTGACCGGATGCCAAAACCACTGTCTTTGCTCCCATTCTCTCGGCCAAATTAAACTGTAATTCTGGAGGTAAGGCTTGATCTTGACTAGAGACAATATACCAGTTCGGCTTATTTCTCCAAGCGGTTGTAGTGGTTTTTGCTGTTAGTAAAGAGGCTGCTGCTGGGGTTTGGGTGGCATAAATTAAAGCAGCTTTTTCGGCAGGCAAATCATTGGCGAGAATCTTCTCTATTCCCTCTTGAGAAATCCAGATAAATCCCTCTTGTTCTTGAAAATACTGTGATGGTTTTTCGTATTCACTAAACAAATCTACCATCGATTCCCCCGCATCAGGAGCCAACGCTGCAATATAAACTAAACCGGACACTTTTTCATCGTTGCCTACTTCTGTGATTACCATACCGCCCCAAGAATGACCGACTAGAATACATTGTCCTTCGATACGGTTTAAAATTCTTTTCGTAGCAGCTACGTCATCGGCCAGAGAAGTGAGAGGATTTTGCACGGCGATCGCTGCGTATCCTTCGGCTAATAACTGGGCAGTTATCTGATTATAACTAGAACCATCGGCCCAAAAACCGTGAACCAAAACAATATTGTTAATTCTGTTCATAAGACCTCTTACAAAACTCGAAAAGTGCTGGTTTTTAGCATTTTTTAACTCTCACAAATTAATTAGACAGGAGAGCTATTAATATTCTTACATTGTAGCCATTAAGTCCATTTTAACTTTTTAACTCCATTGCCGGTGCTATAATCATCCAAAAAGTATATTCAATCACTTATAATAAGTTATCGACCTATCTCTGTTGGAAAACCATGACTATCGCTGAAAGCTTACCCCTAGTCGAGTCTCATGTAAACCCTGAGATAATCTTCCCAGAAGGCGAATTTTGGAGTGATGAACCCCCTTTGGAAAGTAACCTACATCTACAACAAATTATTTTACTAATTCAGTGTTTAGAATGGTGGTGGCGCGAGCGAGAAGATTATTTTGCCACTGGCAATTTAACTATCTATTACAGTCCCAACCAGAAAAAGTCAGAATTCTTTCCTGGTCCTGATTTTTTCGTCGTTTTGGGGACAAATTCCAACCCCAACCGCAGAAGTTGGGTAGTTTGGCAAGAAGAGGGCAAATATCCCAATTTAATTATCGAAATTCTCTCCGATAGTACCGCCAAAGTTGACCGAGAGGAGAAAAAACAAATTTATCAGGATATATTTCGCACTCCCGATTATTTTTGGTTTGACCCAGAAAGCTTAGAATTTCAAGGATTTACCCTAATTAGCGGTCAATATCAACCGATTGCCCCCAATCCCCAGGGATGGCTCTGGAGTCAACAATTAGGCTTATATTTGGGTTTATCCGCCAATAAATTGCGCTATTTTACCCCCGAAGGTGAATTAGTACCCACTCCCGCAGAAGCGGCACAACAGGCAGAAAATCGGGTTTTAGAGGCAGAAAATCGGGCTGTAGAGGCAGAAAGCCAAGTCCAGCAAGAAAAGCAAAAAGCTGCGAAATTAGCGGCTAAACTGCGGGAATTGGGCATAGATACCGAGGAAAATCTCTAGTCTTCTTTTTTGATTAATAGTCAACAGCTTACCGCTCCTCAATTGTTGAACCACCTAAGCTAACTGGTAATCTCTAGAATCGGTGAAAATTTAACTTTATTTCCAGAAATTTTCGGCTTCGGGACTAAGGAAATCCTTAAGAATTTGGAAAATTTCTAAATTGGCTAGTCCTTGCTTAATTAAGTCAGGAAATTGACTCAAAACTTCGATAATATTATCGGCAAAATTATAATTTTTATCTTGTCCACAATTAACGGTTAAATAAGCCAGTAACTCCACTGCATAATCGGTAAAATCCATCACATCGGCAATACAGGCTAGTTTGAGAATTTGTTCGGGGGTTTTTAGAGACAAGAAATCAGCCGATAAATCTGGGGCAATTAAGTCTCTGTAGTAATAAGCTTCCCCCCAGAGTATTTGCCCTGGTCGCCGAGATTGAATAGGAGAAATACTGCGAATTCGATGGGAAGTTGCTAAATGAAATAGGGAAAAAGATTGTTGTCTTAAAAACTTATCAATATCAGCAAAAAGAGGTTGATCGAGATAAAGAGGTGAAAATTCAACTTCTATTTGTATACCCAAAACACTGCGGGATAATATCTCTAAACCTCCCTGTAAAACATCTAAATCTGCCCCTTGCACATCAATTTGTAAAAAATCTATAGATGGGATATTTTCCTGTTGACATAATTGATCTAAAGTAGTTGTTTCTAGGTCAAAAGTAAAGTCTAAGTTAGCAAATTCTGGTAAATTTTTAAACCGGTTTTAAAAATCTTCATTGGGAGGATAAAGAGAACTACACATCGGATGTTTAGTTACATATAAAGTCTTTTCTCCCTTAGATTTTGCCAGGGCAATGGCTAGATGTTTTTCCTGCCAATTAATATTTCGTCTGACCAATTCTTCATTAGCTTCTTCACAAGCATCTCCATCGGCATCTACTCCCAAAATTGTTAAATTGGGGGCGAAAATCTGCCATCCGCTGCTACCATAATCGTCTTGAGTGCTAAGTTTTCGTGAACCAACATTACAGACGGTAATCGAAATTTGATCGAGATGACCGCTTTGTTTGAGACTTGGAGTAAATAAGGGCATATTTTTTCTATCTGGCTATGGAGAAATAGGGCAATTGCTAAGATATTCCTGGTCTATAGGTAAGGAGGATACTAATCGCAGAAAGCTCCGCGCAAGCGTAAGGTTTCCCGCAATTCCTCGGTCATACCCACGTTATCGGCAAACTTTGTCCCCTTCACTTTTGCCCCGCTAAAATTCGCTTGAGTGATGTTGACTTCAACTAAATTAGCTCCTTCTAAATTGGAGCCAATTAAATTAGCTAAAGCCAAACTAGAACGGTAAAAATCAGCATAACTTAAATCGGCATTAGCTAATAAGGCTCCGCTTAAATCCGCTCCTTTGAAACTAGCATGACTGCCATTAATTTCGCTTAAATCAGCATCGGTTAAATTGGCCCCCCGCAGATTCGCTTGATAAAGATTAGCCATGCCTAAAGATATACCACTTAATTCCGCTGCTAGAAGATTTGCCCCAGTAAAATCCGTCAGGGGATTGAGTTCAGCTAATTGGGCTAATTCCCGAAAATCATCAGTAACAGCAGCATAAATTCCCTCGATTTGTGTCTGCAATTTCTCTAAATTTTCTGATGCTGCCGGTTGCGGTTCAACTAGAACAGTATCTAATTCTACCTGGGATGACCCTAAAGAAATACGACTCAAAAAAGCATCAAATTGATTTTCTATCAGGAAAAATGCCAACTTTCGCTCTAAAATACTATGTTTATTGGGACTTATATCGTGTTTCCATAATCCCGATGTTTCCGTAATACAGATATCGGCAGCTGTCAGGGAAAATTGCACCGTGAGATGATAAGGTTCTTCCTCCACACTCACAGTTCCTAGGTTAATCCTTTCGATCGCTCCTGTAAATATTGACTGAGGACTTTTGAACGATAACCGCCATTGATGATTATTAATACGATTTATGTATAACTCTTGACTAGAAAGAGGATTTGGTGTTAGGTGACAATTAACTAAAAGAAAATCTAATTTTCCTCCTTTTAGTCCCCATTTGATTTCCCCGCCGAGGAGAGATTGAATTTGAGCTTGTAGGTGTAAAGTTAAATATAAATCAAATTTTTGCGAGTCGGTGGCTACTGGTTCTAGGGTTAACGATACACTATCGGGATAGCGATCGAAGGCAGCTAAAAGACGCATAATCCAAAAAAGAAAAGCCAAAATAAACAGTAAAAAAGTGGTGTTTCTCTGGCCCTAAAGCCGAGAACTCACCCCTATTTAAAACAATAGCTGATTTTCTCGATCCTCGCTGAACATTTCTTCAGCGATCGCTGAATGATTGCCCCAGAAAATCAAGGTTAAATTAGTTGACTTTCTCTTTTTTGCCGATATTGCCGTCCGCATTAAAAAACATCGGCAAAAAGCGTTCCATAAACATTTGTGGATCACGATTCCAGGCTTTTTGAGCCGCTTCTACCCGGAATAATTGTAATTTCGGGTCGAGAAGGGATTGGGGTAAACGTTCCATCAGATATTGAGGACGTTCCCAAAGCGGCATAGTGGCGGCGATTTCCATTAAGTGACCGACGCGGCGCAATTCTGCCCCTAGGGTGATATCCATACCCGATTCATAGGCGGCTTGTTCGATCGCTGAGTATTTGGCCTTGGCTTTTTCGACTTTTTGCCGATGTTGGGGGCTTTTTTGGGCAATTTTGGCTAACCAACGATTACCCCAACGCACATGACCCGCTTCTTCGGGAAAGATTTTGGCGATCGTTTCCTGAATTTTCAGATTTTCCGGGGTTTGTTCCCCTGCTTTGAGGGCATAAATATGGGCGGCAAAGTATTGGCATCCTCGTTTTTCCGTGACGTTAATTGCCGCTAGGGCCGCAATCAGTCCATCTTCCCTTTGTTCTTCGCCTTGGAATTGATCTTGATCGAGAAGACGTTCAAATTCATCGATATAGGACAACCCTGGCGGTTTCCCCACATCGGCCCCCAATTCGATCAATAAATCGGTTAACCAGTAGGCATGGCGGGCCTCATCGGCAACGTGATGGGAAAGATCCTGGATCAGTTCTTGCGGTTGTCCGTCTAAGGTTTCGATCAGTTCGGTCAGGTCTTTACAGCTACGTTGTTCGTTGTAGCGGTAACGGTTGAGGGTGACAAGATGAATTTCGCGATCGCTAATGACACGCTTCATGATGTCGCGAGCGCTCATCGTCTTCTTGAATTTACGAGGGTAAGCAACGGTCATGATTTTGTATCGTTTTGTAAACGGCTTTCCGTATTCTAACGGAGTTTTCATCTGATAGTTTTCCGCCAAAGAGTAGTTCAACTGATTCGGGTTCTGATCGAGTTGCTTCCCCTGTCATAATATTTTTGTACTAAAAAATCAGCTTCCCTCTCCTGACTCCCATCTCCTGACAATCGACTGCTAAGATCGAACATAGCGATCGATCTCTCGCTCCCACGATACCTGATAAAACTATCCATGATCATCAAAAATAACCCCTATTATCGGGCTTTCACCGGCTTTTTGGTCGCTTTCCTTGTGTTTTGTGGTTTTGGGAGTTTCTCCCCCCTTCTTGCCCAAGCGAAAGAGCAATCAGCCGATGTGCAATCGATTACCCCCTACCTTAAGCAATTTCAACAAAAAATTACCGAATTTAGCCTCGATAACGGAATAAAATTCATTATCCTAGAAAATCGCGATGCCCCGGTTATTTCCTTTGTCACCTATGCAGATGTGGGAGGTGCCGATGAACCGGATGGTAAAACAGGAGTTGCCCACTTTTTGGAACATTTAGCCTTTAAAGGCACAAAAACCATCGGTACTACCGATTATCTTAGCGAGAAAAAAGTCCTCGATCGCCTTGAAGCTATAGACAAAGAACTGCAAGCGGCCAAAAAAGCGGGTAAAAGCGCAGAAGTGGCTAAATTAACGGAAGAATTTCAACAAGCTAAGGCAGAGTCCGAGAAATTCGTCCAACGCAACGAATACGGTCAAATTGTCGAAACTCAGGGGGGAGTCGGTTTAAATGCCACCACTTCCACCGATGCAACTAGCTATTTTTACAGTTTCCCGTCGAATAAATTGGAATTGTGGATGTCTTTGGAATCGGAACGATTTTTAGAACCGGTATTCCAACGGGAATTTTACAAAGAAAAAGACGTAATTCTGGAAGAAAGAAGGATGCGGACGGATAATAGCCCCTTGGGTTTATTAATCGAAGCTTTTCTCGATCAAGCTTATACTGTCCATCCCTACAAACGTCCCGTCATCGGCTACGATCGAGATATTCGCAATCTGGAACCCTCAGATATCCAAAACTTTTTCGATAAATTTTATCCTGCCAGTAATTTAACCATAGCTATCGCCGGAGATGTGGACCCAGAACAGGTCAAACAGTTAGCTAAGGTTTATTTTGGTCGTTTTCCCGCTAAACCGAAACCTCCCCAGGTGAAAGTAGTGGAACCGAACCAAACCAAAACAAAGGAAATTACCCTAAAATTAGCCTCGCAGCCTTGGTATTTAGAAGGATACCATCGTCCCGCCCTCAATCATCCCGATCATGCGGTTTACGAGGTTATCGCCACTTTAATGAGTGAAGGAAGAACCTCGCGACTGTATAAAGCTTTAGTGGAGGACAAACAACTTGCCCTCGCTGCCCAGGGATTTAACGGCTTTCCGGGAGATAAATACCCGAATTTGCTGTTATTCTATGCTCTTACCGCTCCTAATGTCAGTGTGGAGGAAGTAGCGCAGGGTTTGAATTGGGAATTGGAAAGATTGAAAAATGAACCGGTTTCGGAACAGGAATTAGAACGGGTTAAAAATCAATTACGGGCAGCCCTATTAAGAGGTCTTGATTCTAACATGGGCATGGCGCGATCCTTGATTGAATACGAGGTAAAAACCGGCGATTGGCGTAATTTATTCGCCCAATTAGATGCTTATAATGCTGTCACCGCAGCCGATATTCAACGGGTGGCTAAAGAGACTTTTACCACCGAAAATCGCACTATTGGCCGAATTTTACCAAAGTAAAAAGCGGCAAAGTTTGCTTTTTGCTCCCTCTTATCTATTTCTTCCGATAATTTTGACTCAAATCATGAAAAAACGCTTACAATGGCTAGGTTTAATCCTGATCACCCTGATAGGTGTCCTCGCTTTTCGTTCCCCAGCAATTGCCCAAACCCCGCGACATTTTACCGATTTAACTTTTCCTCCCCTTCCTGAAGTTACAGTTCCCGAATACGAACGTTATCAACTAGATAATGGTATGGTGGTTTATTTAATGGAGGATCGGAGCTTACCTTTAGTGAGTGGTACGGCGATGATTCGGACGGGAGGAAGATTAGAACCGGGGGAAAAAGTTGGATTAGCCGATATTACTGGAACCGTGCTGCGTAGTGGTGGCACGGAAAAACATCCTTCTAATGTCTTAAATCAATTATTAGAACAAAGAGCAGCCCTAGTAGAAACCTCGATCGATCTTAACGCTGGAACTGCTAATTTTAGCGCTCTTAGTGAAGATTTAGAAGCAGTTTTTAATCTCTTTGCCGAGGTTTTGCGTTCCCCAGCTTTTGAAAGTCAGAGGGTAGAATTAGCCAAAGTTCAGGAAAAAGGGGCGATTGCCCGACGTAATGATGATCCCGATGATATTGCTAGTCGGGAGTTTAAAAAGCTAGTCTATGGTGATAATAGCCCCTACGCTCGTACTGTAGAATATAGCACTTTAGCTAATATTGACCGTCAGGATTTAATCGATTTTTATCGTACCTATGTCCGTCCCGACCAAATAATTTTAGGAATTGTCGGTGATTTTGATTCTCCGTCGATGAAAGCATTAATCAATAAGACTTTTAGCGATTGGAAAAATCCCGCCACTACCCCTAAAATTGTCACCCCTTCGGCAACTCAAAAAAATCTTCAAGGTGTCTTTGTTGTCAATCAACCCCAATTAACCCAGAGTACGGTTTTATTAGGTCATCTTGGTGGTCGTTTGGATAGTCCTGACTATCCGGCTTTAACGGTATTAAATGAGATTTTAAGCGGTTTTGGTGGTCGTTTATTTAATGAAGTGCGTTCCCGTCAAGGATTAGCTTATTCTGTCTATGGTGTCTGGAATAGTCGTTATGATTATCCCGGTTTATTTATTGCTGGAGGTCAAACTCGCACCGATGCTACCGTACCTTTTATTAAGGCAATTTTAGGCGAAATCGAGCGCCTTCGCAATCAACCCATAACCGCAAAAGAATTGGCAGATGCTAAAAATGCTATTCTCAATTCTTTTGTTTTTAAGTTTGAGAAACCTGCTCAAAATTTATCGCGATTGATGACCTATGAATACTATGGTTATCCCCAAGATTTTATCTTCCGTTATCAACAAGCGGTAAAAGGGGTGACAATTGCCGATATTCAACGAGTGGCCCAACAATATCTACAACCGAATCAAATTGTGACTCTAGTAGTGGGTAATGAACAGGAAATTCAACCTCCTTTATCCAGTTTGGGAACTACGGTTAAAACTGTTGATGTCACCATTACACAACTATAAATAAATCTAGGTTGGATTGAGCTAAACTAGGTGAAATCCAACCTAAAAAAATGAGATAAATATAGCAGGAGATATGACTTTACAACTCACCATAAATTATCCTGAAAATTTACCCGACTTTCTTCAAAAAAACGCGAGGAATTCGAGAGAGAAGCAACCTGGGCTATGGTAGTAAAACTCTTTGAGATGAAACGTATTTCGTCCGGTATGGCTGCCAATTTATTAGGAGTGGATAGGGTTAATTTTTTATTGAGATTGACCGATTTTGGCGTAGGGATGATTGACTTGACAGAAGAAGAACTATTATCAGACCTTGAAAGTGCCTAAAACTGAAGGTGACGTATTGCTAAATTACAGCCCTTCTCGTAAAAAAAAGTATAACCTAATTTGGTATTGACTCCTGACTGCTGACGACCGACTCCCCAAAACGAAAACTTCCTATCTCACCATTGAGATAACTGCTGTAACTATTTTGAGATAACTAAGGCTATCATTGAGGAAAGTTACTGTTGAGACTCCTGATTAGTTTATTAATTTTTGTGTTAAGTAGCTAGACAATTAAACCCTTTAGAGATAGGGTGATCGTGGCTGAGTTTGCTATTATATAGTTTTGTAAATAAATATCAAACTCAAGGGTTTTTGAAGATGGTATCTCGCTAAACTGAAAGTATAAAGTACAGAGGTAAAAATACTTATGATGCTACTACAAGATGTTGCGAGAACCTCTAGAGAACAAGCATTAATTCTGTGGTTTGAAGAAGTAGACAGCAAAGATGTGGGATTAGTCGGCGGCAAAAACTCCTCCTTAGGCGAAATGATCCAACAATTAACCCCGAAAGGGATTAATGTCCCCACAGGATTCGCCACCACCGCTTACGCTTACCGTCACTTTGTCGAAAAAGCCGGACTAGACGCACAATTAAGACAAATTTTCCAAGATTTAGACGAAAATGATGTGCAGAACTTGCAAGAAAAAGGTAAACAAGCACGCACATTAATCCTCAATACACCGTTCCCCGATGATTTAAGTCATGCGATCGCTATTGCCTATCGCCGACTCTGTGAACGTTATGGCGATGATCTCTATCATTCCATAGATGTGGCCGTTCGCTCAAGCGCCACCGCCGAAGACTTACCAGAAGCGAGTTTTGCCGGACAACAGGAAACCTATCTCAACGTGCAAGGGGTGAGGGGAGTTTTAGAAGCTTGCCATAAATGTTTTGCCTCTTTATTCACCGATCGCGCTATTTCCTACCGTCATCATAACGGTTTCGATCACTTTGCCGTCGCCCTTTCCGTCGGTGTCCAAAAAATGGTGCGTTCAGATCTAGCCACCTCCGGGGTGATGTTTTCCATCGATACGGAAACAGGGTTCAAAAATGCCACTTTAATCACCGCAGCCTACGGTTTAGGGGAAAATGTCGTGCAAGGAGCCGTTAACCCCGACGAATATCTGGTTTTTAAACCCACTCTTAAAAACGGTTACAAACCCATCCTCGACAAACGCCTCGGCAGTAAAGCCATCAAGATGATCTACGATGATGGAGGATCGCGTCTAACCAAGAATATCCGAGTTAACAAGCTAGAACAGGATCAATTCTGCATTAGTGACCAAGAAATCCTCACTTTAGCCCGTTGGACGACCCAAATCGAGGAACATTACTCGCAAGTGCGCGGAACCTACACCCCCATGGACATCGAATGGGCAAAAGATGGGATCACGGGAGAACTCTTTATCGTTCAGGCGCGTCCAGAAACCGTACAATCGCAAAAAGCAGCTAATATCCTTAAATCCTACGAAATTAAAGAAAGAAGTCAAGTTTTAGCGGTGGGACGGAGTGTAGGTGCGGCAATCGGTCAAGGAAAAGCCAGAGTCATCCTCAGTGTAGATAAAATCAACAACTTTAAACCGGGAGAAGTTCTCGTCACCAATCGCACGGATCCCGACTGGGAACCGATTATGAAACAAGCAAGCGCGATCGTTACTAATCAGGGTGGTCGTACTTGTCATGCCGCTATTATCGCGCGAGAAATGGGCATTCCGGCGATCGTGGGTTGCAATAATGCCACGGAAACGATTAAAACCGGTCAGGAAGTCACCGTTTGCTGTGCGGAGGGGGATGAAGGGAAAGTTTACCTCGGATTGCTACCCTTTGAAATTATTGAAACTCCCCTGGACAATTTGCCCCAAACTCGGACAAAAATCCTCATGAATATCGGTAATCCCGAAAAAGCCTTCGCTTTTGCCGATATTCCTGCCCAAGGGGTCGGTTTAGCGCGTCTAGAATTCATTATCGCTAACCATATTCAGGCCCACCCCAGCGCCTTGCTGAAATTCCACGAATTGGAAGAAGGAGACGTAAAAGACCAAATCGCCGAATTAACCAAACACTACGAGGATAAACCCCAATTTTTCGTCGATAAATTGGCCCGGGGAATTGCCATGATTGCAGCCGCATTCTACCCCAAAGATGTAATTGTGCGGATGTCCGATTTTAAATCCAATGAATACGCTAATTTATTGGGTGGCAAACCCTTTGAACCCAAGGAAGAAAACCCGATGATCGGTTGGCGCGGCGCTTCCCGTTATACTGATCCTAATTATCGCGAGGCTTTCGCTTTGGAATGTCGGGCGCTGAAAATGGTACGGGAAGAAATGGGATTAACTAATGTGATTCCGATGATTCCTTTCTGTCGTACCCCCGAAGAAGGGATGAGAGTCCTCGAAGAAATGGCGAAAAATGGTCTCGAACGCGGGGTTAATGGTTTGCAAGTTTATGTGATGTGTGAGTTACCAAGTAATGTAATTCTTGCCGACCAATTTGCTCAGGTGTTTGACGGATTTTCGATCGGTTCTAATGATTTGACCCAATTAACCTTAGGATTAGATCGGGATTCTGCCCTAGTTGCCCATCTTTTTGATGAACGGAATGAGGGAGTTAAACGCATGGTGAAAATGGCCATTGAAACCGCTAAAGCCCATAATCGCAAAATCGGTATCTGTGGTCAAGCCCCCAGTGATTACCCCGAATTTGCTCAATTTTTAGTGGAATTAGGCATCGATTCTATCAGTCTTAATCCTGATTCTGTCCTCAAAACTTTATTGATGGTGGCAGCAGTGGAGCAAGGACAATAGTTTAGTGATAAAGGTGGGACTTGCCCACCTTTTTTTGTACTAAGCCAACTAACTTCATCATACTGAAAATACATATAGCCCACTATGGCTATTTTTTACTTGTCTCTTAACAAAGATTAACTGTAAACTGCGATTAAGAGATAAACTTAGATTTCGTCAGGATTAAGGCCTAATTCCCGCAGTTTATGGGCTAATCTTTCCGCTCGTTGTTTTTCCTGATTATAGCTAGTGAAAGCTTGTCCATCGGGATAAAAAAGCAACATTTCCGGTTCTCCTAACTGAAAACGTATTCCTAAACGGGGACTAACCCAATTATCGAGAGTTTCTAGAATTTCTAGCTGATTTTCGCCTCTTATCCAAGCACTGGCATCGTTTTTATGGGGATCATAAAGATAATATTCCTCGACCCCATAACGCTGATAAAATAGCTGTTTTTTGGCCATTTCCGTGAGGGTGTTACCCGGAGAGAGGATTTCAAAAACCACCTGGGGACTAATATTATTTTCGAGCCATTGTCGATAGGAACCCCTTTCCCCTTTTGGTCTCCCAAAAACCACCATGATATCCGGTGCTTGACGCAGTTTATTATCATTTTCCACAGGATACCAAAGTAAATCCCCCGCAACAAAGACATCAGACTGCTGGCGAAATAGCCAGTCTAAATTAGTTTTAATTGTCGTAATCCAACGAAATTGCAGGGTATTATCCGCCATGGGTTGACCATCGCTATCGGGGTAGATAATTTCAGTGACGTTAGTTTTATCTAGTTGCGAAACCATGAGACTAAGTAAAAAGTGAAAACTAGAAAATGTCAACAACTTAATTCTATTATAGCGAGCATTTGTATTATGTAGCAATTATGACAAAAATATTGACAAATAAGATAATACTAAATCCGGTTATTAAAGAATGATTATTTATTCTCCCTTTTGCCTATTGCCTATTGCCTATTGCCTTTTGCCTTTTGCCTGTCTTGATATGTAGCATATACTCAACGGATTTAGTATAACTTGTGCATTGGACAATAAAGATTGAATTTTTTTGATGATAACGATTGAAAATTTCGTTGGTTCCTAGAAAATTTTTGTCTAATTTTGGTAACTATAATTATAATAAGACTATCAACTGGAATTAGGACAAGAAGATGAGTGGCGGTTTAGTCTATCGACAAAGCCCAGAAGAAGAGGAATTAGAGCAAAAAGTTCTATCTACAACTTTTACAAGAGAGATCGAGGACAAAATCAAGGATTTACAATCTCGGTTTCAGAACAGTCCACTGGGTTACGGGGGCCATTGCTTTCCAACCTAAAAACTTGCCGACTGGTTCGGCTTTTTCAATGCCAATTCGCAGCAGTTCCCCTCCTAATTTACTATGCCATTGCAAGAGGACTAATTCGCTTTCAATTGTAACAGTGTTGGCAACAAGACGACCCCCGGGACGCAGGGCTAACCAACAGGTTTCCAATAGGTGCGGTGTGGTGATACCGCCACCGATAAAAATAGCGTCTGGTTGCGGTAAATCTTCCAGGGCGCTCGGTGCGATTCCGGCGACGATTTGCAGATGGGGCGTTCCCAGGGCGGCGGCATTATCGGCAATGTATTGTAATCTGGTGGGATGATGTTCGATCGCAATCCCCTGGCAACGGCGATCGCTACGCAGCCACTCAATGGCAATGGAACCACAACCCGCCCCCACATCCCAGAGCAATTGTCCGGGTAGAGGAGCCAATCTACTCAGAGTGATAGCACGAACTTCTCTTTTTGTCAACTGTCCGTCATGATGGTAGGCAGAATCCGGCAGTCCTGGAAGGCGCGGCGCCCGGGTGGGGGGATGGGAGGAGATGCAGCTAATGGCGATGACATTTAGATCCGCCAGATCTGTAAACTCCCAATCGTTGGCGATGCCTTGAATGTGGCGTTCTAGGGTTCCCCCTAGATGTTCTAAAACCGTGATGCGACTTTCGCCAAAACCTCCCTCCCTGAGCAGCCGAGCAGCGATCGCAGGAGTCTGGGCATCGGCACTCAGTACCAGCAGTTTAGCGCCGGGATAAAGCACCCCATTCAACCAAGCCGGAGGGCGACCGCACAAACTCAAAGTTTCCACTTCACTCAGAGGCCAACCCAAACGACTACAGGCAAGACTGAAGGCAGAAGGAGAGGGAATAATCGTCATTTCCTCAAGGGGAATCTGACGGGTGAGGGTGACACCAATTCCGTAGCACATGGGATCACCACTGGCCAAAACACAGACGGATTGACCACGAAGGCGGATAATCTCGTTAACAGAGTCTTGGATGGGAGAAGTCCAGAGCAGTTTTTGCCGTTGATCCTCTGGGGGTAACATTGCCAGATGACGTTCACCACCGACAATAACTGATGCTAAAGAAAGCAGACTTCGCCCCACCGAACTTAACCCTTCTAAGCCATCTTCGCCAATTCCTATGATCGATAGCCATTTCGACTTACAATTGCGATCCGCCATGTCTAAAAAACTCAAACTGTGGTATAATCCTTAAACTTGTCTTTGGGAAAATCCGGTGCGATTCTGGTACTGTGCCGCAGCTGTAATCAAGTAAAAAGAAAACACTCTTGAGTGTATTTTACCTTTTTCCTTGCGAGTCAGAATGCCAATTACAAGTTTTTAATCGGTAGATAGACAACTAATTTTCTAACTACTTCTCTGCGTCGCATGGAGAACACACAAAGGTGAATTGGTTAGTTGAAGCAAATGCTTGTCCCGGTTTGTTTTATGGAACTGCTGCCCAGGATGGGTTTTTAATTCGTCTCCGCACCCCCGGTGGATGGCTCAATTCTTCACAGGGAAAAGCGATCGCCACTTGGCTCGAACAATGGCAGACGACAATACAAGTTACCAATCGGGCAAATCTGCAAATTCGCGGACTGCAAAAATCCCCCAGTTTAGAAGAATTTCAAACCCTGCAAAAATTAGGGTTAGCTGCCCATAATCCCAGTATCGATCATTTGCGTAATATCATGTCCAGTCCCACGGCTGGAATTGACTGTCAAGAATCGATCGATACTCGTCCATTAGTCCAAGAATTAGATAATTTTATCCAAAATTATCCATCAATTGCCCAACTAAGTCCTAAATTTAGTATCGGGATCGATGGCGGTGGTGCAGTGGGAATTGGCACTGGTTCAACTATGGCCTGGCAACACCGCTATAATGAGATTCAGCTATCGGCAATTACCGTCAATAATCCGACAAATTTAACTTCTATTGTTTGCTTTCGATTAGCCCTCGCAGGAGATAAACAATTCTATGACACGGACTTATTAATTGACCCAGAAAACTGTTTAGCTGTGGTCAAAGCTTTAGTAAAGGTTTATGTCGATTATGTTCAACAAACCCCCAATATCAAGGGGAAAAAACCGCGGATGAAACACCTGCTCAAAGATTGGGGATTGGCCAAATATCTCGAACAAGTTAACTCTCAATTAAATCGGACTTCTACTGGAATAATACACCGGCAAGAATACCGGCAAGCTGCCCATTCTACTCAACCCTATTTTCATCTGGGAATTCATCCTCAAAAGCAACCCGGATTATCTTATATTGGTCTATCATTAAGATTAGGACAATTGACGGCTAATCAACTATGGGGATTAGCGGCACTATCAGAAACTTTTGGCAGTGGTCAGTTACGATTAACCCCTTGGCAGACTGTTATATTACCCGATATTCCCGATGAAAAAGTGTCAGAATTGTTGCCAAAACTGGCATCCTTGGGATTATCCGCTTCTCTTGGATGGGATGCGGGGATGGTTGCCTGTAGCGGTAAACCGGGCTGTGGGGCGGCGGCCACTGCAACTCAAATTCATGCTTCTCTCCTAGCAGATTATTTGAAGGAACGCTTAACCTGCAATTCTCCTGTTAATATTCATTTGACAGGTTGTGCTAAATGCTGCGCTCAACCGAGTCCGGCCGAAATTACCCTTTTAGGAACTACCATCGAGGAAAATGGCCAAATACTAGAAGCTTATCAAGTCTATGTGGGTGATAGTCAAAAGTTCTTAGAAACACCCATATTTGAGGGAGAATTTACCAAGATTCCCCCCCTCATAGCCCAAATTTTAAGCTCCCAAAAATCGAAAAATTTAGATAAATAGAATGGAATACATTAAGAATGGTGAGGAAATTTACCGCAAATCTTTTGCTATTATTCGGGCTGAAACTAACTGGGAAAATCTCCCCGATGATTTAGCTCCTGTGGCGGTTCGTCTAATTCATTCCTGCGGGATGACAGACATAACAAAAGATTTAGAAGCATCACCAGACGCGGTTAAAATCGGACGAAATGCCCTCGCTGGGGGTGCAGCAATTCTTTGTGATTCTCAAATGGTCGCTAATGGCATTACCAAAGCCCGTTTACCTAAAGATAATCCGATTATTTGTACCCTCAATCATCCAGAAGTGACCGAGTTAGCACGACAAATTAATAATACCCGATCCGCTGCCGCTTTAGAACTTTGGCGACCTCATTTAGCTGGAGCAGTGGTAGCTATTGGTAATGCACCAACCGCACTTTTTCGCCTGCTAGAATTGCTCGATCAAAATGTAGCTAAACCAGCTTTGATTTTAGGCTTTCCCGTGGGATTTGTGGGAGCGGCAGAGTCGAAAATAGAATTAGCAACTAATAGTCGTGGTGTGCCATTTATTACCCTGCACGGACGTAGGGGAGGCAGCGCAATCGCGGCAGCAGCAGTCAATGCCCTAGCAAAAGAGAACGAATTATGAATAAATTAGGCAAACTTTATGGATTAGGAATCGGGCCTGGTGATCCCGAATTGTTGACGCTAAAAGCACACCGGATTCTCACAACTGTTCCGGTAATTGCCTATCCTACCTTAGAAAGTGGCAAAGTTTTGGCACGGGCAATTGTGTCGGATTTTATCCGTCCCGAGCAGATAGAAATTCCCATGCCCTTACCTTTTAGTGTCGAGCGCAGTTCTCAACCTCATTATGATATTGCCGCCGAAAATATCGCCGAACAGTTAAACTTAGGTCGAGATGTGGCGGTGCTATGTGTGGGCGATCCGATGTTGTATGGCACATTTATGTATATCTTTAATCGCTTGTGCGATCGCTTTTCCATTGAAGTCGTGCCGGGTATTTCTTCAGTGATGGCAAGTGCAGCAATGCTGGGTGTACCTATCACTTATCGAAATGACGTATTTAGTATCATGCCCGCTACTTTAGAGGCGGAAATATTGCGGGATCGCCTAGCCTTTATCGATGCAGCGGCCATTATTAAATTAGGCAGACATTTCGCTAAAGTTCGCGATATTCTCGATGAATTAGGATTATTAGAACGCGCCCTCTACATCGAACGAGCAACCTTACCCAATCAGCAAATTATTCCGATTACCGAAATCGAGCCAGAGGCTGTCACCTACTGGTCATTAATTCTGATTCCTAGTAAAACTAAACCCCAATAACTCTATAGAGACAATTAAAAATTAAATCAATCTATAATGAAATCAATGCTGTTTTGTTCCCAAAGACTGCCACCATGACTTCTTCTCTGGCTAAATCCCTAAATTCTCAGGCTTTGACATACTCCCACCGTCAAGCTACGTTACCCAACCAAGAAGGGGTGATTTGCTCTCTAGTATTTCCGGGTTTGTGGTTAGATATTTCAGCTGGCAGTGAGCTTGTCGAATCTGCCATGCTCAACGGCAATATGTCACGGGTGTTGGACATCTTAAAGGCTGGAATTAACTCAGCAGAACATCAAGAATTTATCCAAAAGTTAACCGCAGCGCAGTCGGGGGAAGCCAAATGAAACCTCCAGCTATTCTCATTTTAGGAGAAACCAGTGTCCCCGTTGCTCGTCAAGTGCAAATGGCCCTACCGGAAGCAGTGGTTTATGGGTTAATAAATCGTACCCATTCGGCGGATTTTACCTATAGTAATTTTGGCGAAACGGTGCGAGAATTTTTCCAGACGGGAACGCCAATTATTGGCATTTGTGCGGCGGGTATTTTGATTCGCACTTTAGCACCTTTATTAACTAATAAATGGCAAGAACCGCCTGTATTAGCGATCGCAGAAGATGGCAGCGCTGTAGTGCCTTTGTTGGGGGGTTTACAAGGGGTTAACGATCTCGCTCGTCAAATTGCCTCGGTTTTGCAAATTTCCCCCGCAATTACCACCACTGGTGATATTAGATTTAAAACTACTTTATTATCGCCACCACCCGGTTATCAGTTAGTTAATCCCGATGATGCTAAGAAGTTTCTGTCCGATTTATTGGCAGGTGAAAAAGTAAAATTAATCGGTGAAGCGGACTGGTTAAAAAATAGTAATTTACCGATTTCATCAGCAGCAAAACTGAGCATTGAGATTATTGATAAAAATAACTTAAACTTAGCAAAACCTAGCAATACCTGTTTAGTTTATCTGTGGGAGGAAAGCCAGCAAATTAAGGAAAAATATGGTTTACTACCGGGGGATTTGGCCCAGGAAAGTCAAGGTAAATTAGCCATAGTTGGAACCGGTCCTGGGTCCCTAAATTGGATGTCGCCGGAGGTTCGAGAAGTATTGGAAAAAGCCACGGATTGGGTGGGTTATAAAACTTATTTGGATTTGGTAGAATACCTGAGAAAACCAGAAATTGTCCGCCATGAATCGGATAATCGGGTGGAACTCGATCGCGCGGAAATGGCCCTAGATTTAGCGGCTAAGGGGCGATCGGTTGTCTTAGTTTCTTCCGGAGATCCGGGCATTTATGCCATGGCCGCGGCCGTGTTTGAGGTATTAGAAAAAAAAGCCAAACCGGCATGGCAGCAGATCGCCATTCAGGTCTGTCCGGGGATTTCGGCCATGCAGGCGGCGGCCGCCAGGGTTGGCGCACCTTTAGGCCATGATTTTTGTGCGATTTCCCTATCGGATATTCTCAAGTCTTGGCAGGTGATTTCTCAGCGCATTGAGTTAGCAGCCCGGGCAGATTTAGCGATCGCATTTTATAATCCTGTGTCTCAAGAGCGCACTTGGCAATTGGAGAAGGCAAAAGAGATTTTATTACAATGGCGCTCGCCGCAAACTCCTGTGGTATTAGCGCGTAATTTAGGGCGAAAAGGGGAAACAGTGACGGTGAAATTCCTAGAGGATATGACTATTAACGATGCGGATATGCGGACTATAATTTTGATCGGGTCGAGTAAAACTCGCCTGATTGAGCAAGGTAAAACAAAACAGTGGGTTTATACTCCACGTCACTATTAGGTGATAGGACAAAATTAATTTCTTGGTTGGGATAGGCAAGAGGCAGTGTAACCCATCGGGGAAGGGAGGGAGACGCTCACTTGTCTCATTAAGATCGGCGATCGTCTCTAACTTAAATTTTTACCCGTTTTAAAGTGGCGTTGATTTCGTCAAGCATTAGCGGCTCTCGCTTTCAGTCGGAAGATAGTTTGGTTGGCTCTCTGGCTGTTTTGTGCAGTTCTGCATAATTGCGCTTGCTATAACAAAGAGAACAAATCCATAAATACAAAAACTTATTAAATCGAACTTAGGCGGTATTTTTAACCCGCCCGTATCGGTTTCTAGCAATACCCGTTCTTTTCTTTGTTCCCAGAAATATCGCTCAATTTCTAACTTAAATAATTTGTGCAGTGCCAGATAAAGGTGCATACCACCCCAAAGCTCTTTTAAGCTTTTGTTTTCGGGGTCAAAATTTAAAACTTCCCCAACTCTATCAGTTTTAACTATTTTCCCTCGCTCAAGAGTGTTAAAGTCGAGTCCAAAATCAACATAATCCTGTTCTGACTTGCAATGTTCTATTCTCCAAGTCCAGACAAAAAGCTCAAATTGTAGGTTTTTATCCTTGCAAGTGATGGTTTTCTCGCTGCCATCTTCAAAATAAACCGTACATTTAACGTTTTGTCCGTTTCCCTGCGTTAATCCCCCAATGACACCGCCTATTGGCCCAGCTAACAGGGATCCCATTGTATATCCTACCGTTGTCCAACCAATGCTTTTTCTAAATTCCGCCCCTGCTATTTCTATTTTAACAGGAATTCTCGTATCTCGTCTATTTTGTAGGCTAAACATAGTCTAAAACTTAATTGTTAGCTTTATCATCGCTATTTTCGTTTTTTCCGTCTACGATCAAGATCACTGTTTCCGCTTAACTAATTTCTAAGCGCAAGTAGAGAGTTGATAGACTGTATTTGGATTATACAGCGAAAGTCAATATGTTTAGATTAAGTACCTAAGCAAAATTAATTACACATATCTAACCACCTCTTGCCTCTTGCCTCTTGCCTCTTGCCTATCTTCACTAGGAAATTAATTTTGCACGACTACTTACCTCGTTGCAAGGATCTCCCTTGTAACGCATTTCCAGAGGTTCTAGCTCTTGTGTAACCCCCAAAATCTCCTTCCTTTGCAAGGGAAGATAGGAAGATGGAAAATTAGTTAACCTTTTGACGATTGCTGGATGACTAAAAATAAAAGAGTGCTGATTTTAGGGGGAACGGGGGAAGCGGCGGCATTAGCGGCTAAAATTGCGACAATTCCGGGTATAGATGCCATCGCTTCCTTTGCCGGTCGCACGAGAGAACCGATTACTCTCACAACTCCTTCTCGCCGGGGGGGGTTTGGTGGTGCCACCGGGTTAGCCAATTATCTGCGCCAAGAAGGCATTGATTGTTTAATTGATGCCACCCATCCCTTTGCCGCACAAATTTCCTTTAATGCCGCTCAAGCCGCCTCGGATTGTGGTATTCCTCGATTAATCTTAAGTCGTCCAGCTTGGGAAAAAGTATCTGGAGATAATTGGATTGAAGTAGAAAACAATCAAGCGGCAGCGAATATTTTATCGGGGTTAGCGCCGCGGATATTCCTCACTATTGGTCGGCAAGAACTGGCCAGTTATGCACATCTAAAAAATATCTGGTTTTTGATGCGGATGATCGACCCTCCGGAACCGGATGCCATCGTACCGATTGGAAAATTATTGTTGGAACGGGGGCCTTTTTCCTTACAGTCAGAGCGCTCTCTTTTACAAGAATATAAGATTGGGGCGATCGTGAGTAAAAATAGCGGCGGTGATGCCACTTACGCCAAAATTATCGCCGCCAGAGAGTTGGGAATAACTGTGGTCATGGTACAACGTCCACCTGTACCTGAAGGAGAAAAAGTGGCTGATGTTGAAAGTGTCCTGGCATGGTTAGAAAAAATATGACTCTCTTGATTTTTCTGGGAAAATCATCAGTAAACCCTATCTAAATTACTCGTTAAGACTGCATCGGAGCAGGGAGCAGGGAGAGTATTTTTGAGCATTTGTACTAAAATTTTCCCTACGCAGTTTAAATTCAGTACAGCTTAAGTAGCTGGTTATAATTAAATTAAAAATGGATTTTAGGTTCGATCCCCCCTGCCCTCCTTGATAAGGTAGGGTTGATTCATGAATCAACCCTACCCTTGATAAGGGGGGTGTCTGATAATTTTTAACGCCTACCTACTT
>NZ_JAPZSO010000248.1:0-8282 GCF_027531715.1 Microcystis sp. LE19-8.1F
AGTCATCGAATCTAGCGCACCATCTCTCGAAGCAGGGCGGCATAGCGGATGGGGTCGTTTCTCCCATGGGCGTATTTTGACGTGAAAGCCTACTATGACTTGATTATAGCTAAAAAAATTCGGTTCTGTGTTTAAGTCCCACTACTGTCTTTTCACTGATTACTGTTTACTGATCACTGATTAGTGTTCACTGTTTACTGATCACAGCAAAAAGCTGACGATTGCTCATCATTTATCGCACTACATCATTGGTAATGGTAATCATAATTCTTCGCAACCTCGCACCTTGAAACTCGCCAGGAATCTCGTGTTTATATCGAATTAGGAAGTTAGGAGTATGATTTGAGAAAGTTCTGATAATATCGACATTTTGTTCGATGTTATTAATATACAGTTTCATCTTATCTATCGTGCTGTCACCCAACTTTTCATCTGAAGGGGCGATTATCTTTGGTTTGGCAAATTCAACTTTGAGTGTCACCTCGCCACTAAGACGAGGAAGATCACAAGTGATCTTCTGTTGCTGCCCTAACCAGTTATAGACATAACATAGTTTTCCCTGATAGATGTAGAAACTATGTTCACCAAAATATCCGCCGTGCGCCATCAGAACAGCTTGTAATTCCCCTTTAGCTTTGGAGAAATCAATAGCTGCTTTGATCGCATAGAAACGAGTGCTAATATTAGGAGCAACAGCCTCGTAAATTTCTGATACCCCTGGATAATAGGTATAGCTAAATGTGGTAGATTTTGAGTCATCAGAAAACCCTGGGGGACGTAATTGAGGAATTTCTCCACCCAATACCGCAGCCCCAGAGCAATCTTCAAGGGGCATATATTGTTTAGCCATCGAAATCTCCTTAGTAATTGATAACGGAAAAAAGTGAGAGATTTAACTGGGATTACACTGATGGACAAAATTAACAAATCAACTTTGTTGTAACTCAATACTACTCAGTCCTCTATGCTAAGATGATCCAAAAAACGCAAGTTTTTAAATTGATAGGCAAAAAAAGGGCGTGGCGTTGTCAGATCAGAATAACCCCGTGTGCAACTATATTTTCAGTCTTGATTTACAAGGTTTTCAGAAATCAGCAGAGATAAAGTATCCTCTGGAACCCTGATTCTGTGGTTTTTAGTTGCACATCGCGTGAATATGAAAGATGCAATGCAATCCTTGCTATCAAAGTAATTTCAGTTCCGGGCTGATTCGGATCATCTTTCAATTTGACAACGCCAAAAACCTTATTTTAAAAGGGTTTTACCATTATTCAGCCAACCCTAACTAAAAAGAGAGAAATTTTGCCAAAATAAATTAACAAAACGGCTCTTCTAGAGTAGTTATGATATATTAGTACAAAATAATCCACGCAAGCCTTGCCAAGTAAGGCTTGCCAGAATTCAAAAAAGCAATTTTAATAAAAAAAGCTTTTTGCTTTGTCGGATTCCAGGCTATTTAAGGGGTTAAGCTCATTTAAACTACTAATTTGCTATAACCAGTCTAGGAGAGCCAACAAAACTAGAAGAATACTTAGAAGTTTACCTTAAATGTCGGTTTGAAGGAACCCTCGGTTTCACCTCGGAGATGAAAAACCGACCAGTATAAAACAGCACTTCGACACATTTCGACACGCTCAATGTAAAAGCTCAGTGTCCACACTTCGACACACTTCGACACATTTCGACACGCTCAATGTAAAAGCTCAGTGTCCACACTTCGACACATTTCGACACATTTCGACAGGCTCAATGTCAAGGCTCAATGTCAAGGCTCAATGTCAAGGCTCAATGTCAAGGCTCAATGTCAAGGCTCAATGTCAAGGCTCAATGTCAAGGCTCAATGTCAAGGCTCAGTGACACGAAGCACAGCTAATATTCAGGGGAATCCTGATTCTCTACATATTTCTTAAGTTGGTCTATTGTGACACCGCCACAACTAGCCACAAAATATGCCCCTGTCCACAAAACTCTCTTGTCTTGACCATATATCTTTTTTAAATGGTCAGAAAAACTGTCCCACATTAGTTTGCAAGAGGTTGACTTTAAGTTGGCTATTAATCCACTTAACAGTTTATGAGGGGGGTAAGTTAAAAGAATGTGAACATGGTCTGATTCTCCGTTAATCTCTATTACCTTCGCATTCCATTTCTCGGCTATGTTATGAAAGGCTACCTTCAAAAACTCTAAATGCTCTTTCTGAAACACCTTTCTACGGTACTTTGTCACGAGAACTATGTGAACAGTGAGATTAAAGGTAGCCCTAGGAGTCTTGAAATAATTAGTTTTCACCCTCTTGATACTTTGTACGATGAGTTGCTATAATCATAGCATAACACATTGAAAAGTCGAATCAATGCGAGTCATAGAGTTTAAGTTAAAAACCAATTCACACCAAGAAATAGCCATTCAAGAGGCTATAAGAGTGGGACAGTTTATTAGGAATAAGTGTCTAAGATTTTGGATGGACTCTACCAAAGAAGACAAAGTAAACTATGCTACTTTGTGCCGCTTCGTCACAGATTTAACCCAAAATCTTGAGTTACCTTTTGTTGGTAAACTCAACTCTATGGCTCGTCAGGCAAGTGCCGAAAGAGCTTGGTTTTATATATCCGGTTTCTCCGACAATTGCCAAAGGGATTTAGCTAAAAAAGGCTATCCTAAATTCAAAAAGTTCTCAAGGTCTGTAGAGTACAAAACTTCTGGTTGGAAGCTAACAGAAGACAAAAAGTTGATCCACATCACGGATAAAACAGGGATAGTAAAATTAAAGCTAATTGGCACTTTTAACCGTGAGATTCTCGATAAATACACAATCAAGAGAGTCAGGCTTATTCAACGAGCAGACGGCTTTTATTGTCAATTTGTCTTAGACATTGAGCGAGTAGAACCCTTTAACTCTACGGGGAAAGAAGTGGGCATTGATTTAGGCTTAAACCATTTCTTAACCGATTCTAATGGGGATAAAATTGATAACCCTCGGTTTCTTCGTCAAGCAGAAAGACGCTTGAAAAAAGCACAGCGTCAACTCTCGAAAAAGAAAAAGGGAAGCCAAAAAAGGTTAAAACAGAAATCTAAAGTAGCTCGCCTTCATTTAAAAGTTTCTAGACAACGTAAAGATTTTGCCGTAAAGACAGCAAAAGCGTTAATCCAATCTAACGATTTGGTAGTCTATGAAGACCTGAAGGTGTCCAATATGGTGAAAAATCCTAAGCTTGCTAAATCTATTTCAGATGCAAGCTGGTCAATGTTCACCAATTGGTTAGACTACTTTGGGAAAATACACGGGAAGTTTGTGATAGCGGTAAATCCACAATATACTAGCCAACAATGTTCTAGTTGTGGCAATATTGTCAAGAAAACATTATCTGTAAGAACACATATTTGTTCTTGTGGGTGTGTCTTGGATAGAGATGAAAACGCCCCTATCAACATTCTTCGCAAAGCCAATACTGTCAGGACGTTCGGCGAGACTTCGGACGTTCGGCGAGACTTCGGACGTTCGGCGAGACTTCGGACGTTCGGCGAGCTTTTGTCGAGCCGCGGACAGAAATTCAAGCCCGACTACAGACTCCCCACTGTCTATTAAGTGAAAGCCTAATAAATAAGGTAACTGGATGAACAGGGAATCGGGAGCATGAGCGCTTCGGGGAGCGTCAACCTACTCTCACCTATTGCTACCAGAACTATCCAGGATACCGAAAGAAAGATTGTCATTGCGAGGGGAGATTGAGAGATTCTCCCTTTTGGGGAAAAGTAATCCCTCCCCGAAGCAATATCTCAAAAGTTTTAGTTGTTCTGATTGGTAATAAATTGATGAACAATCTCAACTTTTAAATTTAATTCCCGCGCAATTTGTTCTTGATTAAGTCCTAACCTAACGAGAAGGGGAATTGTTTCCAATTTCCCGTCAAGTTTCCCGTCAAGTTTCCCTTCAAGTTTTCCCTCTTCTTTGGCTTCTTGATAAAACTTGGTTTGTTTCCATTCCGTGAGATTAAACATAGCTTCTAACTCCTGGCGACTTTTCTGCGGAAATTTGTAGATAATAATCTTCTCGATTAACTCGATAACATTTCTTTGAGTGTTAGGGTCAATAACCTGTTGGTGGGTTTGCTCAATCAAGGATTGAACTTGTTTTGGTGCTTTTTTGGTGCTGATGAGGATAAACTAGAGGATACTGATCCCAAGAGATGATACATGGGATAACTTTAGATTAGCGCCTATTATTCTCCCCAACATCTATTCTTCCCTTCTTTTAATTTTCCTTGGCGCTCTTCCACATTTCTTCAATAATTTGACCAATCACATCTTTCGATGAATGCACAAAAAATACCTCGTCTCTGTGGGCTAAAAATTCAGGCAATTACTCCCTATTCTCGCGCTTGGTCGCAACAGCGATCGCTGGTGGAGGCAAGAATCGCTAATCCCGACTTACCTGATGTGCTGCTGCTGCTGGAACATCCCCCCGTTTACACCCTCGGTACCGGTTCGGATATTAAGTTTATTAAATTTAATCTTGACAAAACCGACAAAGAAGTGTACCGAATCGAGCGAGGAGGCGAAGTCACCTATCACTGTCCGGGGCAGTTAGTGGGCTATCCGATCCTCAATTTGCGCTATTATCAGCAGGATTTACACTGGTATTTGCGACAATTAGAAGAAGTCATCCTGCAAACTATCGCTATTTATGGATTGTCGGGGGCAAGAATCGCGGGCCTGACGGGGGTATGGGTAGAAGGGTATAAAATAGCGGCGATCGGTATTAAAGTTAGTCGTTGGATTACCTATCATGGTTTTGCCCTTAATGTTTGTCCAGATTTAAGCGGTTTTGCCGAGATTATTCCCTGTGGGATTACTAATAAACCCGTGGGCAGTTTACAGCAGTTTCTGCCTAATATTAGTCTTATGCAAGTACAGCAAGATTTATCGAGGGTTTTCGCCTCAGTTTTCGGTGTGGAATTATTTTCTCTTGACAAGGATTAATATGAGCGATCGCAAAGAACCAGAAAAACTCGCCGCGGAAAATAGGGCTGATAACCCCGAAAATAACGGTAAAACCAGTTTATCGCCCCCCGATGCTTCCGAATACGTCTCCTCTTTATCTTCGCGTAATCCCGTGCGTCAGCGCATCCTAGTATTAAAAGATCTTCGACCGGGTAACGCGGGGTTACTACTGGCCCCCCTGATGGTGATGACCATCGGCCTGGTCTTTAGCTGGGACTGGTTAGGCTTTTCTGGGGCGATAGTAGCGATATTAATATCTTTACAGGTGATTTTACCCTCTATTCGCCAGTGGATCGCCCATTATCTCACCCCCTCTGAACGTCAGACGGTTTTCGCTTTTATAGTTTTTATAGCTGCTCTGGCCGGATTAGGGAAATATTTAGGAGTTTACGAGCGCATATTGCGATGGTTAGACAGTTTTAAATACGATGAGTTCGGTTCCTGGGCCGAGTGGGTGGGGGCCTTGGGACAGATTATGATCGCCGTGTTAGCTGTCTATGTGGCCTGGGAACAGTACGTTATTTCTAAGGATTTAACCATACAACAAAATCGCATTACCCAACAACAGACGATCGATTCCTATTTTCAAGGGATTTCCGATTTAGCCTTGGATGAGGAGGGATTTTTAGAAGATTGGCCCCAGGAAAGAGCGATCGCAGAAGGTCGCACCGCTTCCATCCTCAGCAGTGTCGATGCCTCCGGAAAAGCGAAAATACTGCGTTTTTTGAGTCAATCGCGGCTATTATCACCGATTAAACGCGATCGTTATCTAGGCCGACCAATTCTAGACGGGGAAGGGGGTTATGCGGAGGATCGAGAGTTCGGTACAAGAGTAGTACACTTGGGAGTAATGTTAGCCGGGGCCGACATTTCCGGGCAGGATCTGCGCTGGACGGATTTAAGCGAAGCGAATATGGTGCGGGCCGATTTAAGTTATAGCGATTTGGTGAAAGCAAATTTATCGCGGACAATTCTCTACGAAGCTAATTTAAGAGGGGCAGATATGAAAGGGATGCGTTTATTTTATGGTTCCCTAGAAAATGCTACCCCCCGCAGTCGTACCGTTCCCCCCAATTATGACAGCGGAGAACACACGGGAGCAGTGGTAGAAAATGTCAATTTTACCGGGGTGAAAAACATGAGCGAGGAACAACGTCACTATTGTTGTCGTTGGTGTGGGGAAAAGTCCCGCGCAACCATTCCGGGGGGATGTGCTGATATTGCCAATCTTTTGGGCCGTTAACGGAGACGGTCGGCAGTCCTGATGACAAAGTTGGACCGCCAAGCATGAGAATATTCTGATTGAGGAATTGGCGTTATTTCAGCTTCTATTTTCCACTCAGTGCCTCTCCTGATATGTAGCCTATACTCAAGGGATTTAGTATTACTTCAGATCTGATTACTCAATCCAAGCTTTTGGGGGGTTCTACCCCCCAAACCCCCCGTTGGGGGCGTGGCGCCGCCCCCAAACCCCCCGCGCATTAGTTTTTCGGTGAGATGCTTACACGCAGCTGCTAATACATCTGTAATAATTTCAGAGTCACTCCACTTGCAAGAGTGCCTCTCCTGATATGTAGCTTATACTCGACGGATTTAGTATGAATAATTAGGGTTTGCTGAATAAATCTAAAAACCTTGTTGGATAATATCTTTAGGCTTTACTCAATTGATAATTTTCCGCCCCAACGATCCTGGGGGATAAAAGTCCGCTCTAGATTAATTTTTGCCACGGGTTCCGTGAGGGTAAATTCTCCCGATTCGATTAGTGCTTTTAATTCTAAAGCGGCTTCCCGGGACAGGGAAATACTGGCCAAAGGAGCCACCCTAACACTTTTTCCCTCGATCATAATCCGACCGCTTTTTAGTTTAGCGTAGGTGATTAAACCAAAGGTAGGACGGACTCGCCGGGGAATGGAAAAATCCACCACTGGAGCGACAATTTCCTCATCTTTTACCCCACAATGTCGAACGATTTCCTCGCTTAAAATCGGAATCGGTACTGCTACTCCTAACATTAAAGAAGCCCCATAATTTTTGAAATAACAACCCCGCACCCAGCGAGCATTCATTTGTTTAGCATCACCAATTAAGGCTAAGGTGGAAGCGGGGCCAATAGGAGTTCGATTTTGTAGGCGTTTTTGCAGGGGAAAATGTTGGGTTCCTTCCCAAGCAATATAACCGATTCCTCCCCCTAAAAAAATGCGCGTACCGATGCCTATAGCCTCTAAATCGGGGTCATTTAACAGGGGAGAAATGGCTCCAGGGTTAGAATACACCGCATTACCTAATCGTGGCTGTAGTGGTCCCAAATAAGTATATAAAGTCCGCTCTCCCCCATTGACTCCGACGATAAAATTCTGGTAGAGATTGCGAGGATTAAAAAGATAAAATTGATTGATAGTATCCTTAGAAATAATCGTTTCAAAAGAAGTGCGAGGATAACAATCGGTGGCCTGGCCGACAGCGCGCAATTGAATCGATTTTCCAGCGATTAAATCCTCAATAATATGTCCGCCGCCCCTTTCGGGATTTTCTCCCTCTAAATTCTCATTTTTGGCCGCTAGATCACTAATAGCGCTGGCTCCTAAGTATAAATCCACCGCCCCAAAACCAGCATAAGCAGGAATCCCATCTAACCAACATTGACGAATTTTTATCGGCGGATCCGTCTGACCTAAATTAATAATTGCCCCCGAAGATTCCATCGGTTCAAAGGTTCCCGTACAAACCACATCTACTTGGGAAAAAACCTCCTTAATTCCCATCTCGGTAACACGGCTTTTTAATTCCTCTACTGTCCAGACTACAGCCGTTTTTTTAGCGATCTTGTCGTTGATTTCAGCGATTGTTCTCATGATAAAAATTGGCAAGATGGGGGGTTAGGGAGCTTTTTGCTGTTGTCAGTAAACAGTAATCAGATTTGAGTTTTCAGTCAGTGGTAAGTAGGTAGGCGTTAAAAATTATCAGACACCCCCCTTATCAAGGGTAGGGTTGATTCATGAATCAACCCTACCTTATCAAGGGGGGCAGGGGGGATCGAACCTAAAATCCATTTTTAATTTAATTATAACCAGCTACTTATTAACCGAGCAGTATTAAATGGCGGTGACAGTGCTGTTTTTTCACTGATTACTGATTACTGATCCTAAGTACAGGACAAAAAGCTTGAAAAGTAGGCGGGAGTAGGGTTTTATGAGAAATAGCACTAATCTCGAAAACCCTATGAATCAGTATAGCGCCTTAAAGCAAGCCCTTCAACCCCATCTAGGATGGCATGGTGC
>NZ_JAPZSO010000224.1:0-4374 GCF_027531715.1 Microcystis sp. LE19-8.1F
TGCCTGTAAGCAAGCCTGATAGAATGAAGGTAACATTTTTAATTTTTGAGTGGTTGTCCTAACCACTCTATTTCTTTAGGGGGTCGTTTGGCTAGACTCCCCGCTCTATCTAGCTTGTAGCCCCTCTGTCACCCCTTGAACATAAAATTTCTAACTTTTTCCTTAACTGAGGCAACATCTAGCCGATGTTCTTGCATCAAATATTGATAAGTTCCGCAAAATTGAGAAAATCGATCTTCAATACCAATGCAACAAATCCAACTGGGATGATAGGTGCTGGCAATTTCAGAAATAGCAGAACCCAACCCCCCATAGATAGAATGTTCTTCTATCACCACAATAGCTTGATATTGCTGACAAATTTCTCTCACTTGTTGGACATCAAGAGGCTTAATAAAAGGAACACTCCACACCCCACTATTATCCCATTCTTGGGCTACTTCTAGAGCCGTTTTAACCATCGAACCTGTCGCCAAAAATCCAAGGTTGCCGGTGCCTGGTTTAACGGGGTAAAGTTTACCCGTATCAAGATTAGGTAAAGTCTCATGAATTACCCCTAAATCTGCCTTACCCATGCGTAAATAAACTGGTCTATCACTGTTAAAAGCCCAATTCATACATTGAGTCATTTCGGAGGCATCTGCCGGGGAGAGAATCGAGATATTAGGTAAAGCCCTTAAAGCGGCAATATCTTCGGTAGACTGATGACTAGAACCCAGACTACTATAGACCACTCCAGCGCCATCTCCAATCAATAAAACCTTTAATTGTTCATAACAAATATCTAACTTAATTTGTTCTAGAACTCTTATCGGCAGAAAAGAACTTAAACCATAAACTACTGGAAAAAACCCCGATTTAGCGAGTCCTGCCGCCACCCCTACCATATTTTGTTCTGCTACCCCCGCATTAATATATTGTTTAGGGCAAGCCTGACGAAAATCATCGAATAAAGCATAACCATGGTCCCCGGTTAATAACAGAACTCGCTCATCCCCTAAAGCAAATTTGACTAAAGCATCTGAAAAAGCGTTTCTCATAAACTTAATTTATCCTTGTAAACTTGAGGTTCTAATTCGGCTTTAGCTTGTGCATAAATTTCTCGATTTAAGCGGCTATAATGCCAAACATTATTATCTTCCATGAAAGAAACCCCTTTCCCTTTAACCGTGTGAGCGATAACAGCTTTAGGACAAGAAGAAGACAGTTCTAATAATTCTTGAAATACCTGATCTAATGCCTTTTCATCATGACCATCTACTTCTCGACAGTCAAAACCAAAAGCCCGGAACTTATCAGCAATTTGACCTAAATTCATCACTTCTTGAGTAGACCCCATCGCTTGATAACCATTAGCATCTACAATGACTAACAAGTTAGACAGTTGAAAATGAGAGGCAAAAAGTAAGGCCTCCCAAATCGACCCTTCATTAATTTCTCCATCCCCCACAAGGGCAAAACAACGCTGTCCGGTTCCTTTAATTTTACTAGCTAACGCTATCCCCACACCCACAGATAAACCATGCCCTAAAGACCCTGAACTTACTTCTAAACCAGGCACATGAGCATCAGATAACCCTTTAAGAATTGTACCATCCCCAAAGTAATTATCAATATCCTTATCCGTTAGCCAGCCTAACTCATACATACAAGCATATTGAGCCATTACTCCATGACCTTTACTGAGAATTAAATAATCTCTGCCGGGGGACTCCGGTTGACCATTCCCTAGATTTAGGTAAGAACGATAGAGAACTGCGAGAATCTCGATAATAGAAAAGGCACAGCCAATATGCACGGTCGAACCAGCAAAGGCCATCCTCAGAACAGTTTGACGGAGTTGATTCGCCGCAAATTTCATGAGTTAAACTCCTCAATGATTATCAGTTTGTGTTAGTCTTTGTTGATACCATGCAAGGGTTTTTTTAATCCCTGTAGATAAATCAACGGTTGCCTTGAGTCCTAATTCTTTTAATGCTCTGTCAGTAGCGGGTACATATCTGGCAATCCGTTGACCTACAACTGGTTCTTGAGCAACAGTGATAGAATTAGGGTGTCCAGCAATTTCCGCCACTGCTAAGGCGGTATCTTTGATGTTGATTTCCAGATTTGAACCCACATTATAAGGACGACAAGACTGCCCCTTAAATAATATAGTCCATAACCAAATCATCAAATCCGAAGCATATAAATAGGAACGATAGGGGGTTCCATCTCCTTTAACATGAATCGTTTTTCCCTCTAAAATGTCCCTGATAAAGTTGCCAATGGCAAAAGATTCACCTAAAGGTAAATAGGGACCGACAAAGGCAAAACACCTGGCGATTTTTACCTCTATATTATACTCCTGAGCATACAAGACACTTAAGAGTTCTGCGAGTCGTTTTCCCTCTCCATAAACGGAGTTAGGAGAACTCACATCCGGCGCCCCTTGATAACTTTCCGGAATATGACTTATATCTGAGGGTTGTTGACCATAAATTGCTCCTGAGCTAGTTAGTAATAATTTTTTTGTGCCACAATTTTTAGCAAAATCTAGCACTCGCCAAGTCCCTTGTACTGTAGTATCTAGCACAAAAAGACGATCCTGTTGATGTACTAGAGAACTCGCTTCAGTTGCCGCATGAATAATATAAGAAAACTCCTCTTCAGGAAACTGAAATGACCTAACATCACCGCTATGGAATTGAATAGCGGGATGATTGGCTAAATGAGGAGCTTTTTGACTGAAACTATCAGGATTTCTAGTTAAAACAACTGCCGATGCTTTTAAGTCTCGCTGATCATTGGCCCAGATAAAACTTTCTAATAACCAACAGCCAAAAAAGCCTGTACCTCCGGTAATAAATATCCGCTGTCCCCGCAATTCTTCCCAGAGGTCTTTAGTGTGGGCGAGAATGTCATTTAAGTCATTTGTTAGGTTAGGTTGCATCTTCAGCCAATCCATTTCATAGAAAAAGACAAATCCACACAAAAATCAAAAGCAATAGATTTTTACATTCACTCTACCCAATGCGATAAGAAAAGGGTAACTTAAAAAAGAGATAACAAACAAGTCCATTATATTGTCTAATTGACGAGATTGACTAAAATTTCTGGTCATAAAAAACATCCAAAAAAATAAAAATGTTCCCAAAAATGCGAACAATGCAAATTTACCTACGCTCCGACAAAACTCTCGGATAGTCGCTGTTACCTACTCTAACATCTCCTCCGTTAATCCTGGAAATACCCCAATCCAGAAGATTCCTTCCATGATTTTATCAGCATTTGACAAGTCTCCTACAAGGTTTCTGGTTCAACGCCTAATTCTCTTAATTTTTCAGCTAATTTTTGCCGTAACATTCGCTCCTGTTCGAGTTGATATTCAGTTTGTGCGACTCGTTCACTCCCCCATAATAACAGATTGCCCGACAGCTCCCACCAAGGTAACCAATAGGCTGTCACTTCAGCTTTTTTTCCCTGCCAGACTCCCAAAAATAAGTTAATCTCTGCTATCCAATAACGATTGTTTTCATTAGGTTTTTGTTGTTCATACTTTCCTTGATTTAATCGATAAATTTCTAATTCTCCTGTTTTTGGGTGAAATATTCCATAGACAGGTACTTGTAATATTTGCTCATAAAAATACCATTTTCCATAGGGATAATGGGGATTCAATGAGTATTCTCCCCCTTCGGTTTCCGAGATAAACTCCATGACAATAGCTGGGATATCTCCTTCAAGATGGGGAGTATAACTGCGCCGAATTTCTCCGCTAGGAATCGGTTTTACTGAGGGAATATAAACCCAGTCAGGCGCTTTGACAACAGTTTGAGTTTTAACGGTAGCACACAAGCCAAAATTAGAAGCAATTAGCATCGATTCCAGAATTAATCCTGCTAATTCTAGCGATTCCCGTAAAGATGCTGCTAATAGGGGTTGCAAGTTGTTGTCCACAGGTTCGTCAGGTAGAATAAAATCATCTGGCAGTTTTTCCCAGGTGATTATCGTTGATTTTGTCGGTAAATCAATGGCAGATGGTGTCATTGTCGTAAACAGTCCTTCCTAATATTTAATAAGCTCTCTTCAGTATAAACTGCCCGCGACTAAGTAGGTGCATTAAATTAATTATCAAATAGACCTGTAGGTGGACAATGCTGGCAATTATTTCATACACTATCATCAACTTCAACTCCCAGCGATCGCAATTTTGCCGCCAAGCGCTCGGCTCGTTGCTTTTCCTGCTCTGCTAACTCCTCTATGGTGGGGAGCAATTGCCCCGCTGGTGTTGCCCAACGCAGCCAAGTAATCGGCTCTTGTTCATCCCCATAAATTCCCTGCCAGCGCACTAACACTAGCCCTAATATTTCGCTGCTGAATCTGCCTTGAGCA
>NZ_JAPZSO010000019.1:0-2595 GCF_027531715.1 Microcystis sp. LE19-8.1F
CTGGCGAGAAATTGGCAGAATAGAAGTAGGGATAGGGACATTACAAGCCACCACACAACGTTGAGCTTCTGCGGTAGAACCCTCAGTCAGAGAACTACAAGAGTGGGTCAGAGAACAACCCCAAGTCCACGTAGAGGAATCACCGTGGTTAGTTAAGGGCATCAAAGAATGGTTGTGGAATATTAGTGGTGTGGGCTTTTCCCTCTTCCAGGCGGGGGACACCCGCTCGCGACAAGAATTAGAGCATCTGCTGGGAAAAAGTTTTGCTGGGGTATTAATCTCCGATGATTTCAGTGTCTACAATGGCTATGGGGCGGCCGCCCAGCAGAAATGTCTGGCCCATTTACTGCGGCATTTTAAGCAGGTAGAAAAACTGAAAACTCCTCATCACTCACGGAAGCCTTTAGGCAACATCTGCAATATCGAGAAACCGGCGCTCGGTCTATCTATAACCACTGGGTCAGGGATTTTCGACTGCGGTTAGAGCAAGCTTTAGCAGTGTGGCGACCCCAGGCGGGTTATGCTGCGGGTTTATTGCTGAAATCCTTGCTGGACAAGTCCCATCAGTGCTGGTATTTTCTTGACGTACCAGAAGTTCCTCCCGACAATAACCGAGCGGAGCGTTCCCTACGCCTAGGAGTAACCAAGCGCAAGATAGCTGGTGGTTCTCGCTCCTTCAGTGGCTTTGTCGATACTGCTCGTTTGTTGACCGTGATTCAGTCTTGTCGCGCTCAAGGCCGTTCGGTTTTAACTTTCTTCCGTCAGGCTTTGGCCTCTGTCCATCACCCCTTGAATACGGTTGTCTCTCTTATCCCCACTGCTGATTTTTCTCTCTTTGTCAACCCCTAGACCTGAATATTTACATTTTGTTAGCCCTTGTTTTTCCTTTATTTTGTACAGAATGTCTCAAAAAAACAAAATTGCTTTAGTTTTTATCTCAACGGGTTTAATTAGTGCTATTACATTAAGTTTAGTTCTCCCAGAGGAAAAGTTAATTCTGGCTTTGTCTTCTCCTAGCGCTTTAATTGGTGCGGGTTTAGCGCAATGGTCATCAAACAAAGAGGAAGAATAACCAATGGCTTCTACTAAAATTAATTGGAATGATCCTCAGTCTAAGATCAGCAGATATTTTAGCGTGAGCGAAGTAACCAAAAACGACCCGCGCCGGATTCCCCCTACTGGTAGCGATATAGAGCGCGAGATTTTAGGCGTTGTCAGATGAAGAGATGAGAAGGCAAAATAGATAGAAACTCAATGAAGGAAAAAAAACGATGAAATGTCCAGAATGTCAAAGTGACCACATCAATAAAAATGGTCATCGTGGTCAAAAACAAAACTATATAGGGTTGGCTGAATAAATCTAAAAACCTTGTTGGATAAGACTTTTAGACTTTTTTGACCTCAAAAAGTGCCAGCCGAGAGTGATCAGGGCGAAAATTCAGGGACTTTTTCCCTGAAAATTAGGTAATTGACCGTCTGAAAATGGGTAAAACCCTACACCCCACACCCCACCCCCCCGATGTCGGGGGGGTTGGGGGGGCCACACCCTGCCCCCACGAAAAACTTTTTCAGCAGACCCTATATATGTGTAAACTGTGGTCGTCAGTTCATCCACAGCTAGGAAACAAAGGGCTATAGGGATGATGTTAAGGGTAGCTGTCTGAAAATGTAGGTAAATGGCATGGGATTTCGAGGCATTGAGAGAGTGACAGGATTCTCACGAACAACCATTATGGATTGGGTCAAACAAGTGGGAAAACTGCTGCCTGATTCCTATAATTCAGAAACGATTCCAGAAGTGGGAGAACTAGATGAATTAGAAACTTTTGTTGGTAAAAAAAAGAACAAAATCTGGCTCTGGACGGCTGTTGACCACTTTCGATCTGGAATTCTTGGATGGGTAATTGGTGGTCTCGCAAGGCGAGTGCCTTCGGCAACATAGTGCGGACACATTTCAACGTTTATGGCAAGCTATCTCATTTTGGCAATGTTATTTTTGGGTAAGTGATGGAAATCCAGTGTATCCAATATTTATCCCTAAGGTCGCTCAGATTGTTAGCAAAACTTATAGGACAAGGGTAGAGGGAGAAAATACAAGATTACGTCATTACTTAGCGCGTCTTCATCGTCAGACTCTCTGCTATTCAAAATGTGTCAAAATGTTAGAAAATTCCCTACTGGGACTTAGACAAAAAACAAATCGAGAAAAGCCTCAACTCCAATCCCCGCTTGGGATTTACTTCGAGAAGCCCAAAATCGCTGAAACCCAGATATATCAAGGAAAATCATAAATCGAGGTTAACCCTTTGTCCCGTAATGGTTTGAGCCTTTTTTGCTGACCGAAAACGCCTAAGTCCCACTACCGCTTCTAATTCATTACCTTAAGTTTAAGGATGTTCCAGTTCCCTACACTTTTGCTTGATTCATCTTTACATCTGACAACGCCGAAAAAAACCCTTTGGCCAAAACAGTCCGTACTTGTCGGCAACTGCTGAAAGTGGAGCCAGCCCTGTGGTTGTTTGTCACAGGGTCAGGGTTAGAGCCGACCAACAATGCGGCTGAAAGAGCAATTCGTCCGGCGGTGCTGTGGCGGCG
>NZ_JAPZSO010000205.1:0-2353 GCF_027531715.1 Microcystis sp. LE19-8.1F
CCTTAAGAGTTCTCACCCAAGATAATAAACCCTGTTGTCCTCGCGGTAATGTCCATAAAAGCGGGAAAATTTGCCACCAGTGTTCAATTTCTAGGCTATATAAATCTAATCTTTGATCGTCGATTTGGGCATCATGAGCGATCGGCATTCCTCCCCCATAATAACGACCATTTCCGATCGCTATTTGTAGGGTTTTAACTTTGATATTTTGGCCATCAATACCGATCATAGCGGTAAAAGGACGAGTTTTACTTAATAACTGTAGGGCTGTCCAAGCGTAGGCCAAAATCCCCAAACGTCGCTTTAAACCCTTGTTCAGTTTTTGGGTAATTTTCACACTTAATCCTAAACTAGCCACGTTGAAAAAGTATTTATTATTTACCCAACCTAGATCGATATATTTTAAATTACCTTCCGCAATAATTCGACAGGCTTCGGCAATAGAATTCGGTATCCCTAAAGTCCGGGCCAAATCATTAGCCGTTCCCAAAGGTATAATGCCTAGGGGCAGTTGAGTTTCTACCAACACATCCACCATAGCATTAAGAGTCCCATCGCCACCACCGACGATAACTAAATCAATATTAGAGCGATATTTTTCCATCAAAAAAGGTATATCTTCTACCTTTTTCAAAGGGACGCTGATAATTTCAAAATCCCAATGATTGAGCAGCTCGACAGTTTGAGCAAAGTTTTCTTTACCCTTGCGCGAGTGACGATTGATTAGTAGTAAAGCTCTTTTAGTCATAGGTAAGTTTCTCAGAGTGCCGGGATAAAGGTTATGTAATTAGGAGTTGCTGAATAAATGTGAAATATAGACGAGGTAAGGGTTTTAGTGGCTGGTTTTGCAAAACAGGTGCAAGTCCTGTAGGGGCGAAGCATTCGGGCATAAACTATCGCTGAAACCGTAGATTTTCTATCCGAATGCTTCGCCCTTACTTTTTCAGTAAGTCCTATGTATAATAGCAAATTCAGACCCTTAAAGGCCATGAAACGAAGATAATGGCAGAATATTACTTAATTTTACTGATAACAGGCGTTTTTTCGGGCTTATTAGCGGGTTTATTCGGTATTGGGGGTGGCACTATCTCCGTGGCGATCCTGTTAAATTTAGGCTACAGTTACGGGGAATCGGTGGCTACCAGCAGTTTAGCGATCGTTTTCACTTCCCTAGGGGGTACGATCCAAAATTGGCGATTAGGTTCCCTCAAATGGCAGCGAGTTCTCCTCTTAGGTTTACCCGGGATTTTTACGGCATTTATCGGAGTCTATCTGGTCAAATCTAGCCCCAAACACCTCCTAGAAGCGGCTTTTGGTTGTTTTTTACTGTTCAATATCTATTTAACCAATCTCAAGCAAAATTTAAGCCAAAAAGAGCCAGTTTCTGCCATTAGATTGCATCCTAATCTAGCCTGTCTGCTAACCGGAGGAATCGCCGGATTTCTAGCCGGTATTTTCGGAATTGGCGGTGGGGCGATCATGGTGCCACTACAAATGATTTTTTTGGCAGAAAAGATCAAAATCGCCATTGTCACCAGTTTAGGTGTGGTTTTACTCAATTCGATCGCCGCCTGTTTCGCTCATGCCCAAGCCGGTTATATTCTTTATCTACAAGGGATTATTTTAGGTATCGGTGGTTCACTAGGTGTACAAGTAACCACTCGTTTTTTACCGAAATTACCCGATCGATTGGTGCGGATTACTTTTTATATTTTTCTGCTACTGATGGCCATTTATTTCTTCATCCGCGCTTGCTCTTAGACCGCATCAACGGACTCGTTAAATCTCAACTTTCTAACCCTTCCACTCTCTCCCCGATGGGTTTTTTCCGTGTTCATCAATAAAAAACGGAGAATACTTGACAAATTGGGGGGGGGTAGAATAGGGCTTGCTGTTAAGCAATGATTTATGGGGTATAAATAGCAATTTTTCCCCAGTATTAGCCATAACATTAGCTTGAATCAATCAAATCAAACAGGATTTAGTATAACAGGACATCCTAGACATGAGGACATAAGGAGATTATGTCCCGTTTTGTATAGCTCTAACCTGTTTAACCTCTAACTCTAACGCGGATGCGACTTGCTCAACGCTTAACCCTAAGGCCAACAAACGAGGGACCGCCTCTAGTGCTTTGTTTAGTCTGCCTTCCTCGCGACCTTCCTCACGACCTTGCTCGCGACCTTCCTGACGACCTTCCTGACGCGCTTCCTCGCGCACATCTTGAAAATACTGAGTTTGTTTTAATTCATCTAAACTAAACATAGTTTCTATCTCCCGACGATTGAGAAGCGGTAACTTATAAACGAGAATCGTCTCTATTAATTGTAAGAGTTCTTGCGGTTTTTGGTCG
>NZ_JAPZSO010000071.1:0-3675 GCF_027531715.1 Microcystis sp. LE19-8.1F
GGTTGAGCTACCACCAGTAGGGGCTACAGGTAACACCAGATGGCGCAGGGTTGGCGTATCTTGAACCACTTGCAGTTCCACATCCTCTGGCACAGACATTCCCGCTTCGGTGAGAACGGCTTTAGGATTGCTCAGTAATTGTTGTTTGAAAGCTGCATCGCGCCAGGCACGGGCGACGATTTCCCCCCAGATTAGTTTGTTGCGTTCGCCAGTCATAGAATAATATCCATTAGTAATTGAGCGTGAGTGGAATATTCATGATCGAGTCGGGCATTAACCCTATTCCGCATAATTAATGCCCCTGAAATTTTTCAAAGAACAGCGGGTTCGGGTTCTTCATTAAGAAAACCGTTCTTGAGAAAACTATTCAGGTTATAGAATGTTTCTTCGAGGGGTGTTTCATGTTGCCGTTCCATTTTGAGGGCTAATTCGCCTGCTGTTTGTTTACCTTCATAGACCCCCTGCACCAGATCTCGCAAATAATCAGAAACATTGTTAAAGTTGTGGTGCAAAAAGGCAGAAGATAACCGAAAACCATTGTCAATATCTTCATACTTCAAGTCAGGACGGAAAGCAACAACTTGATCATGACGCACAGAAGTTTTCATGTGCTGATTGATCATGTCTGTTAATAAATTACGCAAGCTTTCTCCATCGGTAAAAGTGCCTTCTTGGAAAACGTAATAACCCAAAGGCCAACGGTCACTGGCATTACAGGGACTGATTAATTTGACGGAATGATCCACCATATTGAACAAAAATCCTGAGACACAGGCAATAGTTCCCGAAACGGCATCATCAGGATATTCTTCATGGTTTTTCTCGGCCTGTTTACGGTAGTAATCTCGGGCGCGACCCGTAATATGTTTACCGATGTTATGGGCTTCTTTGTTTTGCGTGATCAGTTCCACAAAAGTTAGCTCTTCTGCACTAAACTCGGCATGAACATCCTTGAGCATTTTTAGGGAAATCAACGAGAAACGGTCAATAAATCCTTTTTTCTCGGCTGATAATTTCAACAAGTCACGGGTGCGCTGCGGGTCTTTCATCGGTTGGGCCGTCGTTGTTTGGGGAAAACGACCGAGAATCCGATGGAAATCGATTAAGAATTTTTCATAGTCAGGATTATCGAGAGGATCAGAGGCCCAATAACAAAAACCATGAGCAGCGGCAGGTCCAATAATTTCTTGAAGAACTGTGAGGGTTTCTTGCCACAATTTAGCATTTTCTGGGGTATAGAAAAAGATATCGGAAAGTTTAGGTGCAGACACGCCACAGAACCAACAACCTACCGAACAACCCTTGCTCAATTCTAAGGTCATTGGCGCATGGACAATCGCTTCTCCGTTGCGTTTACCTAACTGACTGTAGCAACGCTGAACTTGTCGGTCTCGCCAAGCTTTGAAACGAGGATCATTGGAGGCACAGAGAACTTTTTGGGATTGGTCGCGATGTTGTTTCTTTTCCCGAATAAAGGCGCGATAACGCATAACCGGTAAGGGAGTTGGTTCAGTTGCCGGATCATGGCTTCTTGCAGCATCAAAGTCCCATAGCAAGCGGATTTCTTCAGGGTCAATCGGTAAGCCATACTGTTCAACTGTGGCCTGGGGATTTTTCAGAAATTCTTCCCGAAAAACATTATCTCCTGTAAATCTTTCTAAGAACTTCTTCACTTCTCCCATTTGTTTCACATATTCCGAAGTTCCAAGATGACGGTCGAAGATAATCGGTTGAATTTTTTGTTTTAATTCGTCAATTTGTTCTTGTGTGTACATATTCCCTCATTGTCTAAGGATTGGTTACTTTTGGGCAGCTGGATCAGGTAATTGCGGTGTTGCTGAATCAAGAGATGAATGCTAACTGTGCGTCGTATCCAAAAGTTAGTTTGGGTCTAGGTTTTAAAAATTTGGCTCTTCTGGTTTCTGTGTGGAAACGAGGTCTATACTGATAGTTTCTGCTGCGGCTCGACGGCTCGACTGAGCATCGCCGAACGTCTGAGCATCGCCGAACGCCAAAATAGTCCTAAAAGTCTTGTCCAATAAGCACTTCAGGATTACATAAGCAAAAATTTTACACAAAGTGGAGAAGAGCCAAAATTCCAGAAAAGAAGATTCATCTCTCAAATCAGTAACGCCGTAATTGCTTGGGGACTGAGGTTAGCAACAGACAAGTCTTCTTGATCTCTGTAACACCTAAATCAGGTTTTATGTCAAGCTATTTTGAAAGCCTTGTTAAAAACCAGTTTTAGGGACAAGTATAATCACTCACTTGCCTAAATAAGATGATCCCCATCTTGAGCCTCGTTAACGGTAAATTAACTCGGTCTTTGGTCTCATTTTTGTTGCCGACTTTTAGGTAACTAACCATTAGAGTATCAGTCAAGTCCCATAACTGTTGAATCCGTACATAAAACTTTACATAGAAGCTGACGAGAACAGGCGTTCGCTTAGAGAGATTAAATTTCCCTCTTGTGATAAAATTAAGTCAACATAGCGCAGTTTATTAAGTAAAGTATCCCCATATATTTGAGGAATCTGTATAAGCTGCAAAATCAAATATACGATTAATATCGTATAAATTTGGATGGTGACACCCTTGACGTTTTTAGTCATTAGTCTATAGCGTTTCCTAAGCTAGTGAGGTACACATATTTTTCTTCCCTTTTGACTTTTGCCTCTTGCCTTTTGCCTAAAACCCATAACTTTTGTACCTCAGCAGACTGAAAAAAGCTATATCTAGCTTTAAGTGCATTTTTAGGAATTTTCAGAGGATTTCTATTGCCCATCGCTGACGATAGCCCTCGGCTATTTCCTCGTTGCTCATAATCTCTATATCTACATTAGTGGCGAATCGATATTCTGTCTTAGTTTCTAAATTGCAAAAACTGATAACCCGACATTTTACTTGTTTCTTAGAGCCGATATAAACCAATTCTCCTTCTTCTTCAAATTCTAATTTATAGTTATTTTTGATTCTGACAATAAAAAGTATCCCACTCTTGGAAATCTCCAGTAGATTCTCAAAGCCACAAAATCCTCTATCCTCTACAGCGATGCCGTTTTTTGGCACTGTTGTCATCATTAATTCCGCAAAACGTTCGTCGTTACTAAAGCCAAAATGAACATGACTTTCTCCAATAGAACCAGTTTCAGCATCTACGCCCATCACTAATTTCATCTGATGATAGCCTGACATCTAAAACAATTTACTGGTCAAAGTAATTACGGTTGACCCTTCGGCTTCGCTCAGGGTCAACGTCGAGCGAAGTGACCTCTGAGCTACGCCGAAGAGTCGAGACGTTGAATCGATAGCAGACAGAGGATGTTCTCTCTTTCCTTTTCTTTTTTTTAGTTCCTGATTTAAGCTCAAATAAATCTGATTAAACGCTTGATAATCTCGGTTTTTACTGGCTTTAGAGAAAGTAGATAAGTCCACCGCTATTCCTTGATGATAAGTTAAGAAAAACAAATCTCGTAAGCTGCCGAGACTTTTATCGAAAATTAGATGAAGCCAGATAAGTACAAATAGCCTTGTATTAGACCTCTTGCATAAATCCGAAAACAAACGATAGAAACAATAATGGGAGGGACTTTCAGTTAATTATTTATTAGTAGTTGATAATCTTCAAAAATGTTGCTGTACAAGGATCGACTTAAGACTTTTGCAAGAGGTCTA
>NZ_JAPZSO010000078.1:0-40400 GCF_027531715.1 Microcystis sp. LE19-8.1F
GCTTATTTTATCTCTAAAGGACAACTTTTAGGGATTAGGGAAAAAGACGATTTTTCCCAGAATGCCTAGTATTCCTGTCACCAAAATTCCGACAATGCCAAGAAATCCATTAGTGGTAATATTCACCCTTGCATTCAGGTCGTCAATACGCTTTTCTATTTCCATAACTTTAGAATCTAGGGCTTTAATATCCCCTTTTATTTCCGATTGTCCTATCTCTAGCTTAGTGAGACGCTCATTAACATCTCTTTGTAAAGAGTCGATTTTTCCCTCAATCCTTGTCAGGACCGTTTCAAGGGAATAAGTTACAGTTTCGTTAGACATTTGCTAAACTCCTACTTTTGATAACTTTAATTAGGGCTTGCTGAAAAAATAAGATAGGAAAAATTTATGATGCTAAGGGCAACTTCTAGGGGTTGCCAATAAACCCAAAAAGTTTAGCTGCTCCTCCTAAAATAGCAACAACAAGGGCGATCAAAATGCCTCGATTAGTAAACTCTTGATAGGCAACTCTAGCGGTCAATCCGTCAATTTTTGTGCTTAGTCGCTCATCTAAAGCTTTAATTTCTCCTTTAAGTTCTGCCTGTCCGATTTCTAATTGTGTCAGACGTTGATCGATTCTATCAGCTTTGTGGTTGACTTCCTTGATGCTGTCTTTGATTTCCTTAAGAACCGTTTCAAGGGAATAAGTTACAGTTTCGTTAGACATTTGCTAAACTCCCAGAGTTATCCTGCCGCTATCTTAATTATTAATCTTTTTTCTAGTTTAAGATGGCTTACGGTTCACCGCCACGATTGCGCCAGACTTGCCAACCGACGTAACCGAGGAGGAGAGTCGCACCAAAGGCAAAACCCCAACCACTGGGAACATTGGAGAAACCGAGGGCTAAACTGCCCACCCAGAGAGTTAGGGCGTAGATAAATAACACTGTCAGACGGTGAGAGATACCAGCTTTCAGTAAACGGTGGTGTAAATGACGTTTATCAGCCACAAAAGGGGATTTTCCGCGTTTGAGACGGGAAATAATCACCGTGGACATATCGAGGAGAGGAACCGCAAGGATGAGATAGGGCAATAGGACGGCGGTAACGGCAACAGTAGTCACAGCAGTAGTTTTCGCCAATCCAATCACCGCCACACCCGCCAGGGTAAAACCCATAAAATAGGCCCCACCATCCCCCATAAAAATTTGAGCGGGGTTAAAATTGTAACGCAGAAAACCCAAGGCCCCACCCGCTAAAGCGGCGGCGATAATAGCGGCGGCCGGTTGTCCCATCACCAAAGTTACAATCAAAATCACCACGGCAGATATACCCGAAACTCCCGCTGCTAATCCATCTAAACCGTCAATCCAGTTAATAGCGTTAGCCATCCCCACTAACCAGAGGAGAGTAATCGGTAAACTTAGCCAATGAATTTGTAATAAATCGCCGAAGGGAATAGAGAGGAAATCGATCCTCACCCCAGCTTGCCAAGCTAGAAAAGCGACGCTAAACTGCATTACCAGACGATTGAGGGGCGAAAGATTAAAAAGATCATCCGCTAGACCGATGAGGAAAAAGCCCAAACCGCCTAGGGTTACGCCCCACACTTCCCATTCTCGATCGCTGTTTAAACCAGCAAACCCTCCTAACCACCAAACGATCAGGAGGGCAGTTAAAGCGCCGATAAAGATCGAAACTCCCCCCAGTCGAACCATAGGCTTTTCATGGACCTTCCTTTCGTTGGGTTTATCGACGTAACCGCTTTTCAGTCCGACGGTTCTGACGAGGGGGGTACTCCAAAGTACCACGGTATGGGCGATCAGAAAAGCAATTAGATAGTATAAATCTCCGGACATGGGAATTGGGGGGCGATTTAATTCACAATTGGCAACTGACGGGCAATCGCCAATTATGAGTTTTTATTATCTCTCGTTTTAGGCCAAGGCGGGGACGGAAATATGGAGATGGGGATAGAGGGGGAAGCTTTCACAGAGTTTAGCTACCCGTTGACGGCAAGCAGTTCTCAGGGCTTCATCACCAGGATTAAGGAGAATATCGGCGATGATGTTGCCAATCTCGATAAATTCCGTTTCTCCTAGTCCTCTGGTGGTCATAGCCGGGGAACCCAAGCGCAGACCACTGGTGACAAAAGGAGACTCGGGATCGAAGGGAACAGTGTTTTTATTAGCGGTAATATTGATGGTACTGACCAAGCGATCGGCTTCTTTCCCGGTCATGCCCACGGATCTTAAATCGAGTAACATCAAGTGATTATCCGTACCATCGGTGACAATTTTAATCCCTCTAGCCTTCAACTGACCGGCTAAAGCTTGGGCATTAGCGATTACTTGGCCCGAATAGATTTTAAACTCCGGTTTCAGGGCCTCCCCAAAAGCCACCGCTTTCGCCGCGACCACGTGTTCTAGGGGCCCGCCTTGGGTACCGGGGAAGACGGATTTATCGAATTTTTTGCCTAATTCCTCGTCTTTGGTCATAATTAAACCCCCCCTAGGACCGCGCAGGGTTTTGTGAGTGGTGGTAGTGACCACATCACAGTGGGGTAGGGGGTTAGGATGATGACCGGTGGCCACTAAACCGGCAATATGGGCGATATCTGCCATCAGGTAGGCCCCCACTTCGTCAGCGATGGCCCGGAATTTCTCGAAATCAATCCGGCGCGAGTAGGCAGAATAACCGCAGATAATTAGTTTTGGTTTTTCCTTGCGGGCGATGTCAAGGATGAGATCGTAGTCGAGGAGTTCGCTTTCGGGACTTACTCCGTACTGTACTACTCGGAACCATTTTCCGGAAACGTTAACGGGGGAACCGTGGGTAAGATGACCCCCGTGGGAGAGATCCATGCCCATAATCGTATCGCCGGGCTGCAAGAGGGTCAGGAAAACGGCGAAATTAGCTTGGGCGCCAGAGTGGGGTTGTACGTTAGCGTGGTTTGCCCCAAATAGTCGTTTAACCCGATCGATCGCTAATTGTTCCGCTTCATCAACGTATTCGCAACCGCCATAGTAGCGTTTTTTGGGCAGTCCTTCCGCGTATTTGTTGGTTAAAACCGAACCTTGGGCGGCCATGACGGCAGCCGAGGTAAAGTTTTCACTAGCGATTAATTCTAGGTGATCTCTTTGACGTTGCAGTTCTTTTTGCAGAATCCCCGCGATCGCTGGATCGGTCAAGGATAGTATATCTAAGTTCGTATCAGTCACGGTTACTCGATCCTTTCTTTAACAATTTACCTGTAATCATTGGGTCACTTTCTCCATTTTGGCACAATCTCTAATCTTCCGACACACCAGGGAGCTTAATTGCTTCTCTTCGGGATCGATGATCAATTGTCAACTGTTAGCGGTAAAATCTTCATTTTTAGTCAATAAGTGATATAGCGTTTTTCAGTCTGCTGAGGTACAAAAGTTATGGGTTTTAGGCAAAAGGCAAGAGGCAAAAGTCAAAAGGGAAGAAAAATATGTGTACCTCACTAGCTTAGGAAACGCTATAGTAATATTAGCCAATAGAACCCCCCAAAAGCTGGGATTGAGTGATAAAATCGGAAGTAATGGCCAATTTTATCGGGGAGTTTCCCTTTAAAAATAACAACTCAGTAGAAGTTCTACAAAAAGTTGACAAATCACAAAAATGGGGTGGATTACCTTCAAGACAATCCCCCCGAAAACTACCATTAATTAGGGTTGGCTGAATAAATCTAAAAACCTTGTTGGGTAACATTTTTAGACTTTTTTCCCCTCAAAAAGTGCCAGCCATTGCGGGTATCGGAGGGAAATTTCAAGGACTTTTTCCCTGAAAATTAGGTGGTTGACCCCCTCAAAATCCCTACACCCTACACCCCACACCCTGCCCCCACCAATACACTTTTTCAGCACACCCTAATTATCTGTAATCAACCAGTATTTCTCATCCCTGCGGCAATACCATTAATCGTCATTAAAGCACCCCTTAATAACTCCTCTTTAGAATAGCGGAAATGAATCACACCGGATTGAGCTTGACTATTGTATTGACGTAAACGCTTGAGGAGAGACACCTGTAGAAAACCGAGGGGAACGATCGAACCGTTGCGTAACTGCACCGAGCGCTGTAAATTCGGATCATTATCTAATAAATGTTTCTCGCCGGTGATCTGGAGAACAATCTCGCTAGTGCGATTATATTCCTCTTTGATCCTTTCAAACAGACGTTGAAAACGTTCTCGATCTTCCTGTTTAGAAAGTTCACTGACGTAGTGATAGGCCATCTGTAGGTCCACCTTCGATAGAGTCATGTCTGCCTTAGAAATCACCATCTGGAAGAAAGGCCACTTGTGATAAAAATGGCGTAACAATTCCAAATTTCTGCTAGGAGAATCATCGAGAAACATCTGTAAAGCTGTCCCTAAACCATACCAAGCCGGTAAAAGAAAACGGGTTTGGGTCCAACTAAATACCCAGGGAATTGCCCGCAGGGTAGTTAAATCCTGTTGACCACTTTTCCGGCGCGCCGGTCGGGAACTAATCTGTAAAAGACTAATTTCAGGAATGGGAGTTACAGACAGGAAGAAGTCTAAAAAGTCCGGTTCTTCATAAATCAAACTGCGATAGGTTTGCCGTGAACGGGTGGCCAACTCCTCCATGATGCGATTCCAGGGTTCGAGATCATCAAAACCACTGCCCAGTAAACTTGCCTGTATGACTGCCGTTACGGCCGTTTCGAGGTTATACAAGGCCAATTCTGGTAAAGAGTATTTCGAGGCTAAAACCTCGCCTTGTTCGGTGATTTTAATGCGACCGTTAATAGTTCCCCGGGGTTGGGCGAGGATAGCGGCGTAGGCCGGTCCACCACCCCGACCGACGGAACCGCCCCGGCCATGAAAAAGACGTAGATTCACGCCGTATTGTTTAGCGGTTTTTTGTAAAGCCTTCTGGGCCTTATGAATTTCCCAATTACTGCTCAAAAAGCCAGAATCCTTGTTACTATCGGAGTAACCCACCATAATCTCCTGTAAATTACCCGGTTCGAGGATGGCCGGTTCCGGGGTCACGTCCTCCCCGTTTAAAGCCGCTAAATGGTCGTAACCGCCGGCCAGGGCTGCTCGATAGAGGGGCAATTCAAACAAAGTCTGCATGATGCCGGGGGCGTGTTTGAGGTCATCGACGGTTTCAAAGAGGGGAACGATGCGGAGGGAACTGCGGCTAGTGGCGGGGTCGTATAAACCAGCTTCTTGGGCTAATAACAGCACTTCTAGCACATCGCTGACCTCGTTGGTCATGCTGATAATGTAGGTTTGGCAGATTTCCAGACCGAATTCCCCTTGCAGACTTCTTAAAACTCGCAGGGTTTCAATGGTTTCGCAGGTTCTTTCCGAGAAGGGCATTTCCCGGGGAATTAAGGGCCGACGGGTTTTTAATTCCCCCACTAACCAGGCGATTTTTTCTGATTCGGTTAATTTGCCGTAGGGTTTTGGTAAAACTCCGAGATAGGCGGCGATTTCTTCGATACATTCGGCGTGACGGGTGGATTCTTGCCGAAAATCTAACTGAGTCAGGACAAAGCCAAAAATCTCCACTTGGGCGATCAGTCGATCGAGTTCTTGACAGGAAAGACCGGTTTGCAAGAGACTGCGCTTTAATAGCTGTAATTCGGCTAAAAACTCGGAACCGGAGCGATAGATGTTGGTTTCGTTGAGTTTAGTTAATAATTGTCGTTCTTCCGGGTCATTGAGGCGATTATTGCGATCACGGGTATTTTCCAGACGTTTTTGAATAAAGGCCAATTTGAGGCGATAGGGTTCCTGACGGTAGCGGATTGCTAACTGGCTATAGATTTCAGGCATTTGCTGTTTATCTCTGTCCAGGGAGTCCAGCAACTCCGGCAAGACATGACACCAGTGCAGGGAGGCACTTAAAATACTGGTCAGGTCGCGAATAGCATCGAGATATTTTTTAATAACGAGATTGCGCTGATAACAGCAGGTTTTCCAGGTGACTTCGGGGGTAACGGAGGGATTGCCATCCCGATCCCCCCCAACCCAAGAACCGAAGCGACAGAAGTTATTTTTTGGCGCTTGTAAACGGGGAAAGGAGGATTCTAGACTTTGCTGCAGACGCAGGGTTAACTGGGGTAGGGAATCAAAGAGAACTTCATCGAAGTAGTGCAGGGCATAATCCACTTCATCGACGACGGTGGGTTTAAATTGGTGTAGTTCATCTGTTCGCCACCAAAAACGGATTTCTTCTTTTAACTGTTTGGTTACTGTTTGTGCTTCTCTGGAGTTGGTTAACCCCATACTGCGAAAGATTTCTTCTGCTTGGTCGAGTTTTTCGAGAATGCCTGAGATGCGGCGCTGTTTAATGCGAATGGTGTGACGGACAATTTCCGTGGGGTGGGCCGTAAAAACCAGACAAATATCTAACTGATCGAGAAGACGCTGGATTTCTTGGGGGGGGACGTTAACCTGTTTGAGATAGGGAAATAACCAGTGAAATAGTCCCGATTTTGGGCTGGAGTGATCGGACTCGTTCAGGGTTTTTTCTAGCCAATCGGCCCCGACAATGGTGGCTAAAATGCTTTTTTGCGTTGGGTCAGCCTTGGGACTTTCGTTTTCTTCCCCGATCACCGTCCGTCGCAGTAGTTGCTGATCCCTTTGTTCGTAGTGTTGTTCGATGATATTGATTAACTGGAAATAGAGGGCAAAAGCGCGGGTGACTTTGATCGCTTCCCCTAGTTCCAAGTCTTCGATCATTTTGGCGATCATTGCTTCTGGACTATCATCGGTCACTTGTCCTTCCTCAGAACAGAGATGGCGCAGTAATTCCAGTAAATCGACTAATTCTTGACCACATTCGGAGACTAAGACTTCTTTCCATAAATCTTCGATTAATTTCAGTCTTTGCTGCAGAAATAGGTTAGAAGTGGTGAAAATATCCGGTTCGGTTTCGGTTGAGGGGACAAGGACGCTCATAATTTTAATCAGTAATCGGTAATCAGTAATCAGTAATCAGTAATCAGTAATCAGTCAACAGTAAACAGTGATTCAGTGACCAGTAAAAATAGGGATTAACTGCCTTAAAATGAAAAACTCTATCAAACCAATAACTGATCACTGATCACTGATAGATCGGGATTAGTTCTTAGGGTTGGTTAAAAATGAGATTATATCCCCAAGAATCATATTTTTTCGGATTTTTAACAAAAATTTCACTATTCTTGCTTCTTTTCAGAGGGCAAAAGGATTTTTTTTCTTGGTGACTTTTTCCAGAAAAGATTATTGGTCACTGTTGACCGGCAACTGATCGGGAATATTGAGCAGGGGCAAGCGATCGCCGCGAAACAATTCCTCACTTTCTTGGCCCAATTCAATTAACCAATGATTGAGGGAACGCAAGGCCAGATAGGAGAGAAGAAAGGGACTGACCGCTAGACTAAGCCAAAGCTTGATCGGTTGAGTTTTCATGGCAATTTCTCGGTTAAAGGACGGCGTTTGATGCGACGAATCGGAAAATTAGCAATCAGGGCGGTAGTTCGTTGGTCACTTTCTAGGAGTAACTCGGTTTCCTCGGTGTCGATATCAAGATAACGACTGACCACTTCTAAGATTTCTTGACGCATCATATTGAGAAGTTCGGGACTAAGATCGGTGCGATCATGGGCTAAAATAAGTTTTAAGCGTTTTTTAGCTTGGTCGCCACTTTTGCCCGAACTGCGCCATGCAAGAAGTTTATCGATCAGGTCATTCATAGTAGGTTAAGGGGTTGAGATGAGAGAGTTTAAGGCCCAAATAAGCGACGACGCAGACGGGTAAGAAAACCTTCTTGACCGGCCATTAAATCTAGAAACGGCACATCGCGACCCTGTAAACGTTGGGCAATGTTTCTAAAGGCCATGGCAGGGGGAGAGGTCTTCTCCTCTAATACTAATGGTTCCCCTTTATTAGTGGAAATAATAATTCTTTGATCGTCGGGAATAATCCCTAAAAGGGGAATTACCAAGAGGTCGAGAATATCCTCAACGCTGATCATCTGGTTAAGTTGGATCATTTCCGGCCGCAGTCGGTTGACAATCAGACGGATACTTTTAATATCTTCGCTTTCTAGTAATCCCACCACGCGATCGGCATCTCTCACCGCCGACATTTCTGGGGTAGTAACGATGATCGCTTCTTGGGCAGGGGCGATCGCATTGCGAAAACCCATTTCAATTCCTGCCGGGCAATCAATCAATACATAGTCATAACTTTTTGACAATTGGGCGACTAAATCCTTCATTTGATCGCCAGTAATTGCCTCTTTTGTGCGATTTTGTGCTGCCGGTAATAGGACCAGATTTTCCTGTCTTTTATCCTTAACTAAAGCTTTATCAAGGCTACAATCTCCCGCCACCACATCGAGGGCAGTATAAACGATACGCTGTTCTAATCCTAACAATAAATCGAGATTTCTCAGTCCGAAATCGGCATCGACAAGGGCGACTCGACAGCCTAATTGAGATAAAGCTGAACCTAAGTTCGCCGTTACTGTCGTTTTACCGACTCCTCCCTTTCCTGATGTCACCACAATTACACGAGCCATAATTTATATCAGTTATCAGTTATCAGTTATCAGTTATCAGTTATCAGTTACCGGTTATCAGTTATCAGTTATCAGTTATCAGTTATTGGTTTGATAGAGTTTTTCATTTCAAAGCAGTTAGTCCCTATGTTTACTGGTCACTGAATCACTGTTTACTGTTCACTGTTTACCAGTCGCCGCTCACTTTTTTTCGACCCATCCCACTTGATCTTTAAAGGTGTAGGTTCTGGAAAAATTATAAGCCCCAATGATGCGAATTCCTCCTTCGCTGATACAGGCAATTTCTGGTTCCATGCGATCGCTATCTAAAGCCGGAGACCGTGCCACTAATTCGGCGATTCTCAGTTGAGTTAAGTCGATTCGCAGGGCCATAATTACCGCTGCTCGATCGCCGCGAAATCCGGCATGGGCCACACCGCGCAAACTCCCCCAAACTAATATATCGCCATCGGCGACGAGGGAGCCGCCAGGGTTGACATCGCCCATGACGATAACTGTACCGGGGTGACGGATTTCTACACCCGATCGCAGGGTGGTTTTTAAGTACAAAGGTTCGGCGAGGGGGGATTGGGGCGGTTGATTCTCCCCGAAAAACGTGGGATTCGAGCGCATTTGTTCGACATTGTAACCCATAGTTGCCGCTGCCACTGCGGTTTGTCTTCTTTGGGTTTGGATGGTGTGCAGGGGTAATTCGGCGCTGTCTAAAATTGTCGCAATCGCTTGTAGTTGGCGCGTATCCATCAGGCGATCGTTGGCCTCTAGGTGTACTGGTGTTCTAGGGGGGCAGTTTTGGCCGCTATTACGGAGATAATATTTCAATCCTGTCAAGATATCTGTCCAATCCTGACTTGTCTCCCTGGCACTGGTTTTGGGCAAAATTAGCACCAATTTCTCGCCCTCACTTTTTAGGTGGATTTGGGCGTATCTCGACCTTACCGAGGCTGATGGCTCAATTTTTTCGGTTTCTAAGTCAATTTCTTGATTTAATTCGGGTTTAGTTTCATCCATAGAGATAATTTTTTACTTAAAAAAGACAAAGGGCAAAATAGCGATCAGTAAACCGACGGAAGCGGTAATCAGTGAAGTGCCTCATACCATTTTTCAAAAGTAATAGCAGCGATGGTTAATGCCTGCTACAAATCAATAATTCTCTCATTTCTGCCGGACTTATTGCCCTTAGTCGGGTTACTTTTGACTTGATTGCGGGCCGATTTGGGGCAAATGCAAAGCGGGATCCTGCGCTATCCAACCGACGGGAGTATCTAAGCGCACCTCAAAATGAAGATGGGGGGGAATAATATCCGGTTGTCCCGTGGTGCCAACCGCACCGATAACGTCTCCTGCTCGTACCCGTTGGTCAATTCTCACTGTCACCCTGCTTAAATGGGCATAACGGGTCTGCCGGCGACCTAAATGATTAATTACTACCAAATTACCATAGGCCCCCTCCTGACCCACATAAATCACTAGACCATCCTCGGCCGCTAAAACACTTGTACCAATATCTGCGAGAAGATCAATACCACTATGAAAGAGATTTTTCTGTTCCGTGGGACTTTTTTGCCAACCGTAGGTTAAGCCAGCACTACTAGCAAAGGGTAAGGGATAAGAACTTAATCCAGTATAATCCGATCGCTTGCCCGTGGCGGACCAATTGGTGCCGGGGATAAAAACTATTGTCGGCCGGCGACCACAACCGTTAAGCTCAAAGAGTATATCGGCACGAATACCTGATGCCGCTTCTAAATCGCGCCAAGTGGAACCCTTGGGTGCTTCGATGCGAATGCCGTTCATCGGGGGAATAAAGATTTCTTTCCCGACGGGGGCCAAACCATTTTTGAGAATAGTCGGATTGAGTTTAATTATCGTTGCCGGGATGAGAGCGTATTTTTCGGCGATTGAGGCGATCGTTTCTCCCGCTTGGATTTTATGGCGTTGTAACCTTGATAAAATCGGCAGGGGACAAACATTATCAGACCCTTGGGCAAAAATTAATTTTTGATTTAAGGTCAAAAAACCTAGACAAAAAAACAAAATTGTGCTAATGAAACTTAGCCAACTTTTCTCACTTTTGATTCTCCGACCCATGACCATAAAAAAAGCGATTTCTTGACTACAAAACCCGGAGAATACTGGGAATACTGTCAATAGCTTCTAAAGACTCTATTGCTGCCAAAGCACTCCGGAAATTGCCCTCGCGTACATCGTGGGTGACAACGACAATTTCGGCTAAATCACCCCTAATACCAATTTGTACCACGGACTCTAGACTAACCCCATGGTCGCCGAAAGCCATACCTAAATGACCGATTACCCCCGGCACATCGCGACAGAGAAAACGAGCATAAAAACGGGTCGATAAATCCTCCATCGGGGCGATTTGACAATAATGCTGGTGAATACAGCTTAAAAGCGGGTCAAGTTCCCTGGTTTTGCCACTACTTTTTAAAATTCCGACGATATTCATCACATCCGATACTACCGCGCTGGCCGTCGGTCCGCTACCGGCACCCGGTCCATAAAACATCACTTGGCCCAAGGGTTCCCCCTCGACGAGAATAGCGTTATAGACTCCGTTAGCATTAGCGAGGGGATGGGTTTTCGGTACTAGGGTCGGATGAACCCGCAACTCTAGGGTATCGGAATCTTCCTTAACCGTATCTTTTGCGATCGCTAATAATTTAATCACAAATCCCAGTCTATCAGCGTAGGCGATATCGACGGCGCTAACTTGCCGGATACCTTCACAGTAAACATCTTCCCGTTTTACCCGACCTCCAAAACCCAAAGAAGCTAAAATGGCAATTTTATCGGCCGCGTCGAATCCATCCACGTCCGCAGTGGGATCCGCTTCTGCATAGCCTAATTCCTGAGCTTTGGCCAGCACTTCACTAAAATCTGCCCCTTTTTGGCTCATTTCCGTGAGAATATAGTTAGTTGTGCCGTTGACAATTCCCATGATGCTGCTGATGCGATTAGCGCCGAGGGATTGTTTTAAGGGTTTAATGACGGGAATTCCACCACCCACGGCCGCTTCTAGGAGGACATAAACCCCCTTTTCGTTGGCCTTGGCGTAGATTTCATCGCCAAAACGGGCAATAACCGCTTTATTTGCCGTAACAACGTGCTTTCCCGATGCGATTGCCTTGAGAATTAAAGAGCGTGCTGGTTCCAAACCCCCCAATAATTCGACAATAATATCAATTTCGGGGTCAGTAACGATCGATTCTAGGTCAGTGGTCAACAGCTGGGGAGAAAGCTCGATTTCTCTCGGTTTATCTAGGGATCTAACTCCCACTCGTCCAATGGTAATCTCTTTGAGTACGGGATGACGACCAAAAGGATCGAGGAGGATTTTCGCTGTTCCCGTCCCCACAACCCCGAAACCGAGTAAACCAATCTTAAAGGTCACGCTTTTATCTCCTGCTAGTCCGACGCAAAAAATACTAATGGCCAAGCTGTCGCCATTGTCGATTTTATCATTACAAGGTCTTTGTCTGTGGGGTTTTCTTTTGCTTCTGTTCAGGAACTGATGATGATCAATGTGCAGTATTTTTGTATTAAAATCAAGCCAATCTCGATCGCATTTAAACGCTTATCCTGTAATTGTGATTGATTTTATTGAGCGATATAGATATTCGGCAATGTGAGTAACATTTTTTATCATAACTCTAATTTATGATTACAATAATTCTCTATCTAGTTGATATTTTTGAACAAATCAATCGACTCTCTTTGAGCAAAGAGCTATGTTAGCATTATTAGTTGTGATAATTTGACTCAACTGCACGATCAACTAAGTTATCCAGCCCCAATTACCATACCAAAGAAATAGAATTGATAAAAAATAGGTAAAGAAGAATAACAGAAATCCATAAAAATAACGATTTTTTTTGCTCCAATATACAAGGATAATAAATATTGGAAATATTGTCATCATATACCTCATCATTGATTGTGTTGTTCCTGTACTTAAAGGTAAAAAAATGCTCAGAAAGGCAAAAATCAATAGGGAAATATTGAGAGGCTTTTTAATGATAGAGAATAGCAAGATACCTAAAAAAAAGGAGCTGAAAAAAGTATCTAGGAATCTCACTGCATTATTGGCATCTTTGGGAAACATAAAATTGATATTCTTCCAGTAGTTGATTAGAGTAATTAAAGGAAATACTCTCTCATTTCTACCCCACAGATCCTGAATTTTAACAAATGCCAAAGGTTCGTTGAATTTCCAAGCTAAAAATACCATATAAGCGATTAACCCACAGGGTATTAATAGGAGGAAAAGACTTTCTCTCTTGGGCAGTTCTTTTTTCTTTAAATATTTCCAGAGTAATTCGATAGCAAAAGCCAGAAAAATTATTACTCCTGTGACTCTAGTTAAACTGGCAAAAAATCCAAAAAATCCAGACCAAAAGTATTTCTTATTCAGGAAGAAATAAAAACAAGCAGCGGTGGTTAGCAAATATAAACTTTCTGTATAAAAACAGCTATAAAAAAAGGAAGTAGGAAAAACCAACATAAGAATTAAAACTTTTTCACAGCCTCTTTTATTCAGATAAATATTACTGATTTTATAAACAAAAAATAAGGCAAGTATTAGACATAAATTAGAAAGAAGAAGACCAGAAATAGGCACACTTAAGGAAGTTAAAGATGCAATTGCTTTGACTAAAATAGGATAGAGAGGAAAAAAAGCAACGTTCGATTGTTTTTCAGTATTGTATGAATATCCCCCCTGAATAATGCCGTTATACCAACCACTATCCCAACGAAAAAAAGAATCCAAATAATGATTATCGGGAAACGTCTGCCAAGGATATTCATTCATCTGACTAAAACTGAGTCCGATTAGGTGCATCAGTAAAAGTGTTCCTCTCCAAATGATGAAGATTTTTAATATATACAAGAAAAGCTTTCTTGATTGACTAAAGTTGCTAGTTTCGGCCTTTAATTCCATATTATTGATTTCTCCTAAAAAAATTTTATGGTTGAGTTTGAATTAGGAAATAAACAAATATGCCCAGTTTTAAGTCCGGGGTTTTCCCGAACCTTACCATAGGGAAACAAAAGTAAATTATCTTAGTAAATAGTTGAGTCTGATTGCTCCTAATTGTATTTTTCTGTGAACTGAATTCTAAGATAGAAAAGGGAACAATATTGTTCCCTAGATTTTTCTTGATGCTATTTCCACCGAGTAATAACAGAGGAGAGGTGAAACCCCTCTATCAAAATTCTAGGTGACAGGAAGGAAAAACTATCGAGAAAATTAGCGAAAATTAAGATAAAACGGGGATGAACTAGGAAATTTTCAGCCCGCGAATCGCATAATCTAATAATTCGATAGGATGAATAACGGGTGTATCTTTTCCCTGTAATTGTAGATGTTTTTTAATTTGTAGGGAACAACCCGGATTAGGAGAAGCAATCACCGCAGCCCCAGTATTTAATAAATTGCGTACTTTCTGCTGACCTAATTCATCGGCAGTATCTGGCTGTAGCATATTATAAACTCCGGCACTACCACAACACAGGGCCGCATCGATAGGTTCTTTTAAGTTAATATTGGGGATTTTTTGCAATAATTGTCGTGGCTGCACCGAGATTTTTTGTCCGTGTAAAAGATGACAGGCATCTTGATAAACTAGGGTTAATTCTGTCTCGGTAATCGGGGATAAATCAGCAGTTAATCCCACTGCTGCCAAAAATTCTTGAGCATCGCGTACTTTAGCCACAAACTCCTTAGCCTTATCTTTATATTCAGGATCATCGGCTAAAATATGATGATATTCCTTGAGAGTATGACCACAACCCGCCGCATTGATAATAATATAATCAACCTCGGTTTCTGCGAAACTATCGATCATTTGTCTGGCTAAACTTTGTGCTTGTTTTTCCTGTCCTTGGTGTGCGGGTAAAGCGGCACAACAACCCTGGGTTTTTGGGATAACCACTTCGCAACCATTGGCAGTTAAAACCCGCACTGTTGCTTCATTTACCGGCGAGAAAAAGAGGCGCTGCACACAACCTAAAACTACTCCCACCCGATAGCGTTTTTCCGTTTGGGAGGGAATAACATCGGCATAGTTTTTAAACAGAGAATTTAGAGTAATTTTGGGTAAAATTGATTCCATGGCCGCTAGACGGGGAAAGAGCATTTTTAAGATACCCGATTTCCTGACTAGGGTTTGTAATCCCAGGATTTGATATAACCAGAGGAAGGGTAAAAATAATTTGAGACGGACGGGATAGGGAAAGAGATTAAAAATGAGAAAACGAATAATTTTATCTTTAAAACTGCGGGGTTGATTGCGTTCCACTTGCGGACGAACTGCGGCGATTAATTGATCGTATTGTACTCCCGATGGACAAGTACTAACACAGGCTAAACAACCTAAACAAGTATCAAAATGTTGGCTAGTGGTTTCGTCTAAAACTGCCTCCCCTTTGTTAATGGCATTCATCAGATAAATTCTGCCCCGGGGGGAGTCCATTTCTTTGCCAATGACTCGATAACTGGGACAGGTAGATAGACAAAAACCACAGTGAACACAACTATCGATTAATTCTTGGGCTGGGGGATTCTTGGGGTCAAATCCTTGATTTTTTTGGTCGATTAATTCTTGAAAGTTAACGGAATTATCGGAGGTTTGCATGATTTTTAATTAGATTTTGTTAAGAAAGCGTTCAGGACTAAAAATACCGTGAGGATCGAATTTAGTTTTTAGGGTTTTCATCATGGTAATCGCGTTACCTGTATAGCCCCAAGGTTCAATTTTTTCTTTTAGCGATGGCGGCGCGGTTAACACCGTTAAATAACCCTGATTGCCATGGCATAAAGAGCGAATTTTGTCAAGATTTTCCTCCGATTTTAAGATAACTTTACCCACGCCGCTACTAATATTAATCGAGGCTAGTCCGTTAATTTGGTCGATAACTAGAGCTAAATTGCTAGGTAATAATCCTATTTTGCCGAAAAAATTGCCCTCTTGGTCATAATTATCGATTGTTTTTCGGTATCTTTGCCATAGAGAAATTTCTTCCTCATCCCGATAATAATTAGTCTGACAGTCTAACTGTTGCCCTAAATAACTCACCTGTTGCGATTGTTCGCTAATACTTTCGGGAATGCTTTGAAAACGCAGCAGTAAAGCGACTTTTTCCCCTAATCCTAGTGCTTGCGTCATCCCTGGGTTTAAACATTCAGCCACGGTGGGAGTTAGGGACGATTGCCGAATAACTTGACTCAATTTGCTAATATTTTCGCTATTTCCAGTGATTATCAGGGTTTCTGAGTTAGGGGTTTCGGGATAGAGTCGCAGGGTAATTTGATCGATAATCCCTAAAGTGCCGTAGGAACCCGTAAATAGCTTCATCATGTCGTATCCCGCCACATTTTTCACCACACGCCCTCCAGCTTTAGCAATCTCGCCATCGTGACGGATAAAGGAGAATCCTAGGATCAGATCCCGGACTCCACCGTATCTTTGCCGCCATGTTCCCGCATCGGCCGTGGCCATAATACCGCCAATCGTGGCATTATGGGCATAACTGGGATCAAGAGGAAGAAATTGACCGCTAGGAGCCAAAAAAGCCTGTAAATCTGCTAGTTTAAGACCAGCTTCCACAGTTATAGTTAAATCTCCCCTAGCATGGTCAATAATCCGGTTGAGATTTTGGCTACTAACTAAAATATCGGGCGACTCGACTAACCCACCCCAATCTAATTTACTGCCTTGACCGTAGGCCAGTAAAGACAGACGATTTTCGTTGCTAAAACGCACCAGAGAGGATAAAGCGGCCGTATTAGCGGGATAGACTATAATTTCAGGACTTTTGCCCCTAATTGCCCTTGATAATCTTTCTTGTTCCTCTTTTGGCACTTGTTGCCAGGCAATAACCGTCGTGTCGGGGGGTAAAATAGAAGTTATCTGAACAGCGATCGCAGTCATATTTTACAAAAGAATTGAGGAGTGAGGGGTGAGGACTTACCGGCCGATAATGGCGAAGAATGGGGGTAATGCTGGGGCTAATCAGTAATTTTCAGCCTCTATTAATCAGATTACCTTAGTTTGGCTCTCCATCTCCGATGTCAGGCAATTCTAGTCATACTGAAGCAGTAAAAAAGCTCTCTTGCATAAATCAAAAAATTTTCGGCAAATGTAGGGAAAAAGCGAAAGGTTAAAGGGAAAATTATCCTTTTGCCTCTTGCCTCTTGCCTCTTGCCTCGTCTCAACAAGCAATTTAAATTACGAACAGCTTAACTGCTAAATTAGCCATACACTCGTGTCATAATGTTAGATTACCTCGATCAGTAAGCCAAGAAGTAATGAGTGTAGATTGGACGAATAGCCGCGCCAAGCGATTAAGTGCCTTACCCCCCTACGTTTTCGCCCGCTTGGATGAATTAAAAGCCTTAGCCCGCAAAGAAGGACTAGATTTAATCGATTTAGGTATGGGCAACCCGGACGGTGCTGCCCCGCGTCCAGTTATCGAAGCGGCCATTCAAGCTTTTGAAACCCCCCAATTTCACGGTTATCCACCCTTTGAAGGAACCGCCAGTTTCCGAGAAGCGATCGCTAAATGGTATGATCGCTGTTATGGTGTGGAACTCAATCCCGATAACGAAGCTTTACCCCTGCTCGGTTCCAAAGAGGGCCTATCCCACCTGGCTTTGGCTTATGTTAACCCCGGTGATGTGGTCTTGGTTCCCAGTCCCGCCTATCCCGCCCATTTTCGCGGTCCGTTGATTGCTGGGGCGACGCTATACCCGATCATTTTAAAAGCGGAACAGGATTGGCTGATAGATATCGATTCTATCCCCGAAGATGTGGCTAAACAGGCGAAAATCCTCTATTTTAACTATCCCAGTAACCCCACCGCCGCCGTTGCCCCTCGGGAATTTTTTGAAAGAATCGTTGCTTGGGCCCGGGACTATGAGATTATGCTCGTCCACGATCTCTGTTATGCTGAATTGAGTTTTGATGGTTATCAGCCCACCAGTTTATTAGAAATTCCGGGGGCAAAAGAGATTAGTGTGGAATTTCATACCCTCTCGAAAACCTATAATATGGCCGGGTGGCGCGTCGGTTTTGTCGTGGGCAATTCCGATATTATTCAAGGGTTACGCACCCTGAAAACCAATCTCGATTATGGTATCTTTTCCGTCATCCAAAAGGCGGCCGAAACCGCCCTACAACTGCCGGATGAATACGTCAAACAAGTACAGGAAAGATACCGGCAGCGACGAGATTTTTTAATCAAAGGTTTGGGGCAATTAGGTTGGGATATTCCCCCCTCTAAGGCGACAATGTATCTCTGGGTTCCCTGTAGCGTCGGTATGACTTCCACGGATTTCGCCCTCAGTGTTTTGCAAAAAACCGGTGTCGTTGTCACTCCGGGCAATGCTTTTGGGGAGGGAGGGGAAGGTTATGTGCGCGTCAGTTTAATCGCCGATATCCCGCGATTAGGGGAAGCTTTACAGCGCCTCGAAGATGCGGGAATTCGCTATCAGTAAGGAGAGTTTTTCCCCTTGATTTACGGGCCAAATCCCTCTAGGCACTGGCTAAAATTGCGATTATGATGGAATTTTATCGCGGTAGCTTGCCACTTCCATGACCTACAGCTTAAGAATTGCCGATATTCCTGTCAGTGAAAGACCAAGGGAACGTTTAATCAGTGTCGGGGCGAAAAACCTCAGTAACGCCGAATTATTAGCGATTTTACTGGCTACAGGTCAAGGTAAAGGCAAACTCTCGGCAGTGGGTTTAGGACAGCATATTCTCAACGAATTGAGTAAATATCGCCGGGAGCCTTTGGACGTTTTGAGGGATATTCACCCCCAAGAATTAACCGCTATTCATGGCATTGGACCGGCTAAGGCTACTACTATTCTAGCGGCGATCGAATTGGGAAAACGAGCTTTTCAACGACGACCGACGGAAAAAATGGTCATCGATAGTCCCGATACCGCTGCCGCTATCCTTGGCCACGAACTAATGTATCAGTCTCAGGAACGTTTCGCAGTTATTTTACTCGATGTCAAAAATCAGTTAATCGCACTCAAAGTGATTACTATCGGCACAGCCACGGAAACACTGGTACATCCGCGAGAAATCTTTCGAGAAGTAGTTAAACAATCAGCTACTAAGTTAATTATCGCCCATAATCACCCCACCGGGTCACTTGTGCCTAGTCAAGACGATATTCTACTCACAGAACAATTATTACAGGGAGCTACCTATCTAGCCATTCCTCTCCTAGATCATTTGATCCTCGGTAATGGCAACTTCCAAAGTCTTCGCCAAATCACAGATCTTTGGGAAAAATATCCCCAAGAAGATTGACAGAAAAAACACTCGATCGAGTAGTTTAATTTTTTAGCCGTTTCAATTGGGCGTTAATTTCCTCAAACATTATGCGATCGCTGTCAAGGATTGGGGAGAAAACCAAAAATTTTGGCCGCTCCTCCTAAAATAGCAACAACCAAAGCTATCAGAATCCCCCGATTGGTAAATTCTTGATCACCGACCCTTGCAGTTAACCCTTTAATTTCTGCGGTTAGTCGCTCATCTAAAGCTTTAATGTCCCCTCTTAATTCTGATTGTCCTATCTCTAGCTTGTTTAAACGCTCGTTGACATCTCTTTGTAAAAAGTCGATTTTCCCCTCAATCCTTGTCAAGACAGCCTCAAGGGAATAAGTGACCGTTTCGTTAGACATTTTGCTAAACTCCTAATTAATTAGGGCTTGCTGAATAAATGTGAAATGTAGGCAAGGTAAGAGTTTTGTGGCTTTTCTTGCGAAACAGGTGCAAGATTTTGAGATAATCGTGCTTCAAAACCTGGCATCTTGAGCGGCGATTGCGTCCTGTAGGGGCGAAGCATTCGGGTAATAACCTATCGGTGAAACCGTAGATTTTCTATCCGAATGCTTCGCCCGTACTTTTTCAGCAAACCCTAATTAAGTAATCTCAATTAATTGTTAGATAGTGGCGCAGGCTTCTGATTCTTTGTATTTTATCTTTAATTGTAACTGGCTACTTAGTCGATGATAGGTGCTGGGTTACGACGGATTGTCACCTTCGAGTCAAACCAGCAATTTTGGCCGTCTCACGCACCCTTTCCTCCGCACTTCCCAATTCATAATTCATAATTCACAATTTATAATTCCCATGCGACCGAAATCTAGGTAAAATTTGAGAGATACAATCGGTCAATTGGGCATGGATTATAAAGAAGCGGGCGTGGATGTGGAAGCGGGACGCGCTTTTGTCGAGAAAATTCGCCAAAATGTGGAAAGTACCTTCCGTCCTGAAGTTATCGGCGGTTTAGGCGGTTTTGGCGGCTATTTTCAGTTACCTTCCGGTTATCGGCAACCGGTGTTAGTATCGGGAACTGATGGCGTAGGAACCAAGCTGAAAATTGCCCATAGTCTCAATTGCCATGATACGGTGGGAATTGACCTCGTGGCCATGTGCGTCAACGATGTCTTAACCTCCGGGGCTGAACCTTTATTTTTCTTGGATTATCTCGCCACCGGTAAACTGGAAGCGTCACAGTTAGCAGCGGTGGTATCGGGAATCGCTAGGGCCTGTCGTGATAGTGGTTGTACTCTTTTGGGAGGGGAAACGGCGGAGATGCCGGGGTTTTATTCGGCAGGAGAGTACGATTTAGCGGGTTTTTGCGTCGGTATTGTCGAAAAGAGTCAATTACTCGACGGCAGTAAGGTGCAAATCGGCGATGTGGCTATCGGTTTAGCCAGTAGTGGGGTTCACAGTAACGGTTTTAGTCTTGTTCGTAAGATTATCGACACCCAGGGCTTAAATTGGCAAGATTGCCCCGAAATTTTGGCCGGCTCTAGCTTAGGTGAAGTTTTGTTAACTCCCACTAGACTTTATGTCAAACCTGTGCTAGAACTGCTGCGCTCTGGGTTAGATATTCACGCCATGGCCCACATTACTGGGGGTGGTATCCCGGAAAATTTGCCCCGCTGCTTAGGTAAAGAGCATTCCGTGCAGATTTACCGCAAAAGTTGGCCAATTTTGCCGATTTTTCACTGGTTAGCCCAGATGGGATCGGTTAATGCCGAAGCCATGTTTAATACTTTTAATATGGGTATCGGTTTTGTGATCATTGTCCCATCAGATCTGGCTCGATCGACTATTAATCAACTACAATCCTCTGGGATTAATGCCTACCAAATCGGCGAAGTGATTGCCGGTAAGGGGGAGATTGTTGGGCTTGATTAAGCTAAAAAAACTTATTCAGCAAACCCTAGTTAATAGATTGTATCCCGTTGACGGGCGGGGCGATCGAGGGATTTAATCGCCGTTGCTAATTCCTCGACGGTCAAACAAGTACCGCCCAGCGCCCCGGCCATAGTGGTAATATGTTCTTCCATGAGAGTACCACCGAGATCGTTGCAACCCCAGTTTAAGGCTTCTGTCGCCCCCTGTAAGCCCAATTTTACCCAACTGGGTTGATGATTTTTAATGCTATTGCCCAAATAAATCCGCGCCACTGCTGTTAATTTTAATGTATCGGCTAAAATTGGTTGATCCCGTCCGACTCGATTTCTCAGGGGTTTGGGGGCTGATTGTCCCACAAAAGGCAATAAAATAAATTCGGTGATTTTGGCCGGATAATTATTTTCTAGGGCGATTTCTTGCTGTTTTCTAATTTTTTCAAGGTGCTGCACCTGTTGACTAGGGGTTTCAATATGACCGCAGAGCATGGTACTGGTGGTATATAACCCCAAGCGATGGGCAGTACCGACTATTTCTAACCAAGTGGCGGCATCGATTTTTTCTGGACAAATTACCCGTCTTACCTCATCGACTAACACCTCGGCAGCCGTCCCCGGGAGAGAATTGACTCCTGCTTCTTGCAGGGAAGCGATAACTTTTTCGTAACTTAAAGCGTCTTCTCTAGCAATAAATTGGACTTCTTGGGGCGAAAAAGCGTGTAAATGCAGGTCGGGAAAGGCTTGTTTCAGGTTTTTAACAATTTCGAGGTAATAGTCTAAGGAATTGCCCTTAATCTTGGCTTTTGGGTTTAATCCTCCCTGCATACAAATTTCCGTCGCCCCACGACGGACGGCATCCGCCGCTTTAGCGATAATTTCCTCTAAATTAAGCCAGAAGGCCCCTTCTTCATTTTCATCGCGTCTGAATGCACAAAAACTGCAATGCTGCTCACAAATGTTACTAAAATTAATGTTGCGATTGATAACGTAGGTGACGGTATCTCCCGCCTGTTGACGACGTAAAAAGTCGGCCGTTTCCCGAATCTGGGCAATTAAACGGTTATCGGTAGTTTCTAGCAAGATAATCGCTTCTTTCGCCGATAAATTCGCCCCTGACCGCGCTTTTGCCAAAATATCGGTTACGGGTGCGGTGATGGAGGAGTTAGTCACGGGAGATAAATATTAAGGGTTGCCGATCCTAATTGTAGAACGAGGTCAGAAGGAACAGTAAAGAAAGAGAGCCGATTTAATCCTTTTTCTGTTCCCTATTCCCTTGTCTGCACGCGGTAATTTCCGGTTGAGAGCCTTTATTGCGGGGTGGTTTGTTTTTCCTGTTCTTTTTGTTGACGTTTTTTCTTTTCTGCTTCTAGGGCATCTTCGATAACCTTGAGCAGCTGATCCATTTTATCGAGATTACCGCGATAAACATCGAGGTCTTTTTGCAGTTTCTCGCTGGAGAGATGGAGAATTTCTGAGAACTTTTGCAAAATTTGTTCGCGTTTTTCTTTTTCCTTGATCATGTCCGGTTGTGCTTCCGCTAAAATAGTATAAAGACCGATGGCAAACAGGCGACTATACTTAAACTTAGGCGCGTTGATCAGGGAAACTAAACTATCAGACAACTGATTGTTACCACCTAGAGCCTGGTTTTGCAGTTGGGAGAGCAAGGAATCAATATTAGTTTCTTTGGCAATAGCGATCATATTTTCGGCATCGCGACGATAGACTTCGGGATTACCGTTAACCGCTTGGCACAAAGCATTAAAAATATTCGGTTTATCCTCCCCCGGACGATAGCCTTCCATGAACTTCTCGAAAGAAGTAACCACACCAAGGGCATAAATTGGATCATAATGGAAATCTACATTAACGGAGAGCAGGTGCATCTCGACTAATAATTCCTCAACCACGCGCCGATACACCGAATTGATGGGGCGGGTGTGGCGAGTATAAAAATCACGCTTACTATCGGAAACAGTACGAATTTTGTCCACAGAACCAAACTTCATAAAAATTTAACACTGCTCTCATTTTCCCCTTTCTCGTTCCCCCTGACAAGGCCGGTGATCACCAAAGAGCCGCCAACGGTCAGTCCAGAGAGAGCAAAAGAGCGAGTAAGATATAAAGATAAGGACATGGGAAAATCGAGATAATTAGCCGATACTGCCTCTACCAATCGCTTTTTTACTTTTCACTTTTCATTTGACTATATGGCTAATCAAGACGACAAAATCAAAATTATCAGTGATAACCGGCAAGCACGCCATCTCTACGAGATTTTAGAGACTTTTGAAGCGGGGGTGCAGTTGCTGGGGACCGAGGTTAAATCCGTGCGTGCCGGTAAGGTAAACCTGCGGGATGGTTACGTTTTAGTCCGCAATGGTGAAGCGGTGTTAATTAATGTTCATATTTCCGCCTACGAACAGAGTAGCGAATATTTTAATCACGATCCGCGCCGGACGAGAAAATTGTTGATGCACAAAAAGGAAATCAGCAAACTCATCGGTCAAGTAGAACAGAAAGGCTTAACTCTTGTGCCTTTGAAGATGTATTTTAAAGGTAGTTGGGTAAAAATCAGCATTGGCCTCGGTAGGGGCAAGAAATTACACGATAAACGCGAAGATTTGAAACGTCGTCAGGATCAACGGGATATGGCACGAGCGATGAAGCGTTAACCAAGACACTTATCGGACTGGCAAAGGTCTAGGTAAGAAACGAGCGGGTTTTGTTACAGTTGAACTGTATTCGGCCCCTTGCGGCCATCACCATCTCCCTCACCTTGGGTTAAAATTTATGTTAAAAGTCTTGACAAAAGTAATTAAATATGCTAGGACACCCGCTTTGATTGCTCTATCCTTAGCTGTGGGTGCGGGGATTATTTTACCAAAAATAACTTTAGCCAATGGCAACCCCGGCCTAACAATTTTTAGTGGAGTCGATCGCAAGGATATCTTAGATTATTTCTTGCAATTCGGTGGCCGTCCCCAGCAAATGGATCGTTATAAACTCTATATCCCCCCGAAAAAACTCTCCCAAGGGGCTGCGGCTTTTTTTATTTCCTATCCCGATTATTTTAACGGCCAGTTTGACACCAATAAAATCGAGGTACGCATCAACAACAAATCTTTACCTTTAAAGGAAGTGGTTTGGGATAAGGATAGTCGCATTATTCAAATTGTCCCCGAACAAGCGATCGATCCGACCAGTAAAGTTGAAATCGTCATGTCTAATGTCAGAAATCCTGAATTAGGCACTTATTACTTTACCTGTGATGTGATTGCCTCTGGCAATATTCCCGTCCGTCTCTACGTTGGGACTTGGATTGTCAGTATCGAACCTTAAAGTATTTATTGGAAATAGGGAAATGGGGAGATGGGGAAATTCAACTAAAACCCCAACACCCCAACACCTAACCCCCAACACCCTCTTGGTCCGAGAAAAAGTCAACCAAAGTCAACTATTTGCCTCCGAGTTGCCAAAATCTGAGGAATTTTCAACCATAGACTCGTTGGCTGGGGAATTTACCTCGGAGTTTGAGTTTTTACGACTGCCTTTGTGGGAATTTTTGCCACCTTCCCGTCCGATGGCTGCCATGTGGGCGCGATCTTGGCTAACCGCTTCACCGCCTTTTCGTCCCGCTTCCCGGGCTTCTTCGGCGGTAAATTCGTGGGCTGTACCTTTTTGATGAGCAGCTTTACCACCTTTACTAGCGATTTCCCGTTGTTTAGCTTGATCCATAGAGGCAAAACCGCGTTTACTCTTACCTGTCATAATATACCTCCTGTGTGAATGCTGATTTTAAACGTTCTTAAAGATTTATGCGAGATTTTTAAAAGATCAAAATCATGGTCTTGTCGGTGGGCAAAACATTGAGATTGCCCCGCTTTCCTCCTCTAAGAACTATGGATTCCTATCTAGGATCATAACTCATTAGCTTGACTTCTAGGGAACCAATTACAGCAATCAAAGGGCGTATTTTATGTTAAAAAATATTAAGCGAATCGAGCATCTATCAGTCTAAAGATATAGAAGTTATCTTAATGGTAAGGTACAAAGTTGGCCTTTTGGGGGAGTCGGTCTTCAGTGATCAGTGATCAGTGATCAGTTAAACCCCATCCACAGGGAAAACCGTAGTTTGGCTTTTTCGGCTACGATCCTTGCATAGCAAGACTTTAAAGGCTTAGTGGCTTGACCGTGAAATTCCAGTTCTCTGGCTGGTTGCGGTTTATCAGCTTTTTTCTCCCTTCTCCCTGTTCACTGATTACTGATTACTGTTTACTGTTCACTGAAAAATCCCCACTTTCCACTGCCCACTTCCCTTGCTGCATGGGGCTTCTCAGAAAAAATTGACAAGCCGCCACTGGGTACATTTTCCCCTTGAAAATGGCTGTATCGGAGAAGGGAGCGAGTTGTTAAAGTTGGATTGGCAGTTAATCATAATGATGAAAAACGGATTTGGTATCATACATCATAACTACTCTAGAAGAGCCGAAAAAATTTACTTGGCAGATACAAAGTACCATCTTGGTAAATCGCCTTCAGTTTTTCCGTCATAGCTATTAGCGGTAAGTTTACAATAGGTAATACGGCTCGATTGCGTCAATTTAACCAGAATAACTATCACCTATCCTTCCTGATCCCCGCACGCGAAAAATATGTCTCAAAAGCCGATTTATCTAGATTGCCACGCCACGACACCGCTCGATCCGCAAGTTCTGGCGGCGATGTTACCCTATTTTACCGAACACTTTGGTAATGCCAGTAGTATTAATCATGTCTATGGTTGGACAGCCGAGGCTGCGGTTAAACAGGCAAGAGAAACAATCGCCGCTGCTATTAATAGTAGTCCCGAAGAAATTATTTTTACCAGTGGGGCAACGGAGGCCAATAACCTGGCTATCAAAGGGGTTGCCGAAGCTTATTTCGCCAAGGGACGGCACCTAGTTACGGTGGTGACAGAACATCGCGCCGTTTTAGATCCCTGTCATTATCTGGAAAAATTGGGTTTTGAGGTGACAATTTTACCCGTCGGTGCTGATGGCCTAATTGACTTGGAACTACTAGAAAAATCTTTGCGTCCTGACACGATTTTGCTGTCAATTATGGCTGCTAATAACGAGATTGGGGTGATTCAACCTTTAGCGGCAATTGGGGCGATTTGTCGCCAGTATCAGGTACTTTTTCATACGGATGCGGCCCAAGCAATCGGGAAAATTCCCCTAGATGTGGGGGAAATGAATATAGATCTGATGTCCTTAACTGCCCACAAAGTCCACGGACCAAAGGGAGTCGGTGCGCTGTACGTCCGGCGCCGGAACCCCAGAGTCCGTCTCGCCGCTCAAATTCAAGGGGGAGGCCAGGAAAAAGGACTGCGATCGGGTACGATATTTACACCGCAAATTGTCGGTTTTGCCAAGGCGGTAGAATTGGGTATCAAAGCGATCGAAGAAGATAACAGCTACTTAAATCAGTTAAAAGCCAGTTTATGGGAGATTATCAGTCAATTAGACAGAATCTATCTCAATGGTCATCCTAGCCAAAGATTAGCCGGAAATTTAAATATTAGTATTGAAGGAGTGGACGGTGCGGCGTTATTGTTAGGATTACAGCCAATAGTGGCGCTTTCCTCCGGTTCTGCCTGTTCTTCTAGCCATACCGCCCCCTCTCACGTTTTAACTGCCCTGGGTCGCCCCGAATCTCTCGCCTATGCTTCCCTGCGCTTCGGGTTGAGTCGTTTTAATACTTTAGAAGAAATTGAACAGGTGGGGGAACAGGTGGTTTTAACGGTTAATTCCCTCCGCAAAGCCAAAAATTTTAATTTTTGCTCAGACCAGTAATATCAAATCCTGTTCTAATAAAATGAGTAAAGACGAGGAGATAAAATACCCAAGAAAGCCTAATTAGCCGAATATCTAAGTTGAAAGTAACTGAAAAATAGATACAGAACCAGTCAAGATTTGGTGGAAAAAAGAAGATGGCACTTGTTGGGTCAAATATCTTGAGGAGGGACAATAACTGATAACCGATAACTGGTAACTGATCACTAAAATCACTCGTCTTCGGCGAAAATAAAGCGAGTTAGTTCACTAGGATCGGGTTCGGGGCTAGATTCGGCAAATTTAACCGCTTCCTCGATTTCAGCTTGAATTTTCTGCTCGATTTCTTTTAATTCCTCTCTCGTGGCCAAATCTCGCTCGTAGAGATAGGCGGCAAAGCGAGTGATCGGATCCCTTTCGCCCCAGAATTGTTTCTCGTCAGCACTGCGTAACTCGTCCGGATCTGCCAGAGAGTGACCCCGGAAACGATAGGTTAAGGCCTCAATTAAAGTCGGTCCCTCACCGGCGCGGGCCCGAGCCACGGCTTCTCTGGCGGCGGCATGAACGGCGACCACATCCATACCGTCCACTTCCACACCTACCATACTAAAAACACTGGCTTTTTTATAGATTTCCGGTTGAGAAGTGGCTCGATCGTGGGCCATACCGATCGCCCACTTATTATTTTCCACCACATAGATAATCGGCAACTTCCAGAGGGCAGCCATATTCAGACACTCAAAAAACTGGCCATTATTACTCGCCCCATCCCCAAAGAAACAGACCGTTACCTGATCGGCACTGGCATCAGCCATGGCTTCGCGACGGTATTTACTTTGAAAAGCTGCCCCGGTAGCGACGGGAATCCCCTCAGCCACAAAAGCGTAACCCCCTAAAAGCTTATGTTCGGCGGAAAATATATGCATGGAGCCGCCCCGTCCTTTACTACAGCCGGTAGCTTTGCCGAATAACTCCGCCATTACCTCTTTGGCGGGAACTCCGGCACTGAGGGCGTGGACGTGATCGCGATAGGTGCTAGAAACGTAATCTTCTCCCTGACGCAAGGCTTTAATAATACCGCTAGATATCGCTTCTTGACCGTTGTAGAGATGGACAAAACCGAACATTTTGCCCCGATAATACATTTCGGCACATTTATCTTCAAACATCCGCCCCAAAACCATATCTTCGTATAGGCGAAGACCTTCAGCTTTGGTAATAATGATGGAAGCAGGATTAAAGGTTGGTAAAGTACGTTCGGAAATCATAGGGTCTGTAGTATCATTTAGACAACAAAAAGGCAAGGGGAGAGGAAGCGGTAGATTTTTCGAGAATTCTGGCAGTGAATTTTTTAGTCTTAAACCAGGGAGTTCTTGGTATTTTCTCTCTCGAATCTAATCTTAGTCAGTCAGAGATTGGCTAGGATAGAATGGTATCTTGTTATTTTACTCGCTCCGCTCTCACTTACATCATTTAATTCACTAAGGACTCTCCAGAGTTGAGGTACAGCTAACCGTGCGAATTCCTCTTGACTACTACAGGATATTGGGAATCCCCTTTCAGGTGAGTGCCGAGCAAATTGATTTGGCCTACGCCGATCGGGGACGGCAATTGCCCCGTCAAGAATACAGTCAAACAGCGATCATTGCCCGTCAGCACTTGTTAGATGAAGCTTACCAAGTGTTAAGTGCTGCGGATCGCCGTCGTGATTACGATACCCAATTGTTCGACTCCAATCCCCTGCTTCTCAACCCAGAAAGCAGCGCCGAAAACCTAGATTCTCAAGGTGGGGAGGTGGCGGCGGCTTCCTCAGAATATCTCACTTCCCAGATTACTATTGCCCCCGCCGATCTGGTGGGAGCTTTGCTCATCCTGCAAGAGTTGGGAGAATACGAGTTAGTGATTCGTTTGGCCGAAACTTATCTAGATTTAGAGCCAATTACTCGCCCAGACATGATCTTAACCCTGGCTTTGGCCTACGGGGAATTAAGTCGGGAATATTGGCAGGATAAAAATTATGAACAGGCGGCCAGCACTGCGGCCAAAGCCCTGACTTGGTTGGAAAAAGAACAAATGTTCCCGCAAGTGGCCAGCGAGATTCGCCATGATTGCGATCGCCTGCGTCCCTACCGGATTCTGGAATTGTTATCCCAAGAAAAAAAACCTAGTCTTGCCCGTCAGCGCGGCTTAAATCTCTTGGAGGAGATGTTGGCCGCTCGCGGCGGCATCGATGGCCAGGGCGATGATCGCTCTGGGTTAGGGGTGGATAATTTTTTACGCTTTATTCAACAGTTACGGGTTTATTTAACTCAGGCTGAACAGGAGAAAATTTGGGCAAAGGAGGCACAACGCCCCTCGGCGGTGGGTAATTATCTGCTGGTCTATGCCTTGATCGCCCGCGGTTTCGCCCAAAAACAACCCGCCGCTATTGTGGCAGCCAGCGAGCGCCTACAGCAATTACAAAAACATCAGGATGTCTCCCTAGAGCGATCGATCTGCGCCCTACTGCTCGGTCAAACCGAACAAGCAAGCACAATTTTAGAAAAAAGTCAAGAGCAAGAAATATTAAATTATATTAAGGAACAATCGGGGCAATCTCCCGATCTTTTACCTGGGTTATGTCGTTACGGTGAGCGTTGGTTACAAACAGAAGTTTTCTGCCATTTTAGTGATTTAGTCGAGGAGAAAGCCTCACTCAAAGAGTATTTTGCTGAGGAAGAGGTACAAAATTATTTAGAAGAATTGTCAGGTTTTCCTGACAAAAAAGTTCCTGTGCCGGTTCGAGAAAAGCCCAGCGAACCTTTAGAATCGGAAGTAAATGTTCTGAAAACCCACACCCCCCCCACCCATTTAAACCCAGTGCCAGGAGTGACACCGATGAGGGAATCTGCTTATTCTTCTTCCCACTCTCGTCCCCAAAAACCGTCTTTAGCTAGAGCTAACGGTGAGCGGGCAAGCACTGCTGTACCTGCCCTGAGAGTCACCGCTCAGGAGGAAACTCTCACCCCCTATACTCAGGGTACTGTGGTGGTGACAGCAGCCTATCGTCAACCGGCACTTAATCCCCGCCGTCGTCGTCCTAGTCGCCCGCGCCCCCAAGCAGCAGGCAACTCCGGGCCGGCAGCCCTAGAAACGGCAAAAACTGCCGTAGTCGCACCGAAACGGAGACGACCAGCCCGCAGAAAACTGCGACTCGATCGAGTGGCGATATTAGGGGTAGGATTAGTGGGAACAATCGCGGTTTTGGCCCTGGGGGTAAAGGCAATTGTCGATAGTCAATCTCCTTTGGCAGCCTTGCAAGGGGAACAGTTACCGATTTCTTTAAATACTCCCATACTAGAAATTCCCTCGGCTAATGCGGAAGTGATGGAAGGGATTCCCTTGGACAAGGAAACAGCAAAGGAGACGATTCAAGCTTGGTTAGAAGCAAAATCGGCCGCTTTTGGCAGTGAACACCAAAAAGAGCAATTGAAAGAGGTTTTAACGGGTTCAGCCTTAGAAATTTGGCAAAAACGAGCGGCGGCTTTACAGGGAAATAACTATTGGCGCTACGAGCATCAAGTGGATGTGCGCTCGGTTACTAATAATGCGAAAAATCCTAATTTAGCGACGGTGGAAGCGATAGTAAACGAAAAGGCGATGTATTTTCATAATGGCAAAGAAATTGTCAATCGTTCCTATAATAAGTCCTTGAACCTGCGCTATGATTTGGTACGGCAAGGAGATAAATGGTTGATCGAAAACACCCAAAGGAGATAAATGGTTGATCGAAAAAACCCAAGTTTTACGGCCCAACTAAACTTACTCAAACTTACTTAAAAGCCAGCAATGTTGAATCCGTAGATAAAACTTTACATACAAGCTGACTAGAACAGGTGTTCGCTGAGAGAGATTAAATTTCCCTTTTGCGATCAAATTAACGGCTCTCTTGGGTTTGGTGGGTAAAATGTATTGTTATGATACAGTCCTGCCAGCGAGCGACTGGAACGAACCACAAAGACACGAAGGACACAAAGAGACAACTCAAACAGAGGTTCTCTGTTGGCTAAAATTACTCTCATGGTCAAGTCTAGATCTAGCACAGACGCTCCGCTGTTTGGACAGCAGTAAGGAGTGGGTTGTCATTCACTCGATCCCGAACGTCACCGAAACGACCGCGGTAATATCTTTGTCGATCGAGGAAGTGTCGTAAACTCCCCAATCGCTCACGTCGGTGGAATTGCGCGAGGTGATCTGAAAAACTCCCGTTTTTGCATCGCGCACCCTTCCCACCCGACTGCCGGTGCTACTGGCGATCGCTTCGGCTCTCGCTCTGGCGTCCTTGGTCGCCGCGGCCACCATTTCCACCCGCAGTTTATCGAGTTGGGTGTAAAGGTATTGCGGGGGTTCGGAGACGAGGTTAATTCCCTCCTCGATCAATTCTGTTACCTGCCTAGAAAGTTCCTTGTAACGGGCCACATCGCTCCCTCGGATCTCGAAGCGTTGGGTGAGGCGATAGGCGAGAATTTGCCCAGTTTCCTGGCCGTTCGTTACTTCAGGAATCGGCATCGTCTCGATCGCGTTGGTGGTGATTGCGTCGTCGGGAACTTGTTTTTCTTTGAGATAAGCTCGTATCCGCTCGGTTTGCCGAATCAGATCGCGGTAGGCATCGCGGGCGGTGGGTTGTTGACTGGAAACCGATAAACGCCAGAGAAGATAATCCGATGTAATCGCCCTTTTTGCCGAACCGGTCACGACAAAAACATCGCCGGCCTGTTTCACCGCCAAGATCGCTCGCGCCGCTATCCACGAACTGAAGACGAGTGCGATCGATAGCGCCGATAAACCCGCGAATACCTGCGGGAAACGTCGGAATATAGAACTGTCTTTCATCGTCACCCCTCCTGGAAATCCGATGTTTCTATCCTATGCTAGTAGCGAGTGCGTTGAAACTATTATTTACAAAAATCAATTTTTCTCGCTTGAGGTCGATGGGCTTTGACAGCGAAAATTATTCAGCCCTTACTGGATTTTTAGGGCAATGGTGACTTAATAAATCTGACCAGAAAACCGGCGGAGAAATTATGGTAATACTCAATCCTGTGGAAAAAGTATAGGAGAGTAGGGAGTGGGAAGAAGAAAGCGGGTTTTTAAAGTTGGATTGGCATTTAATCATACTATTAAAAACCGATTTAGTATAACTCATCTTTGGTGGTCTGTTGGGAAAGGAGGTCAAAATAACCTAAATAATATTCGATTATTTGTCGAGCCTGGCGGTTACTTGAATCGCTTAAAAGATTGGCTCTGTGTTTTCTTAACTCCTCGACTAATTCACTACTTTTCTTTTCTATATACTCAACTTAATCGATTGATAAATTCTCGGCTGGAAACCGTTTTTACCTGTCATTTCTGTTTTTCCGTTCCCGAGAGAGACAGAAGAGGGATATAAAGACAAAATTACAGCATTTCTCCGATAGATGAGGTGCGTTTTGGCCCCTGAAAACCTTGCCGAAGCCAGGTTTAATTTATACTTCAGCTTGACGAGAAACGCTGTAGTCAACAGCTGACAGGGTAAGAACGGGGGTCTTCAGCCCGACATTGAGATAAAATCGATCTAGTTAAAAATTTAATTCCGAAACTATGTTCGACGCACTGGCCGATCGCTTAGAAGACGCATGGAAAAAGTTACGAGGTCAAGATAAAATCTCCTCGGCCAATATACAAGAAACCCTCAAAGAAGTCCGGCGGGCTTTACTGGAAGCAGATGTTAACCTACAGGTAGTTAAGGGATTTATTGCTGAGGTCGAGAAACAAGCCCTTGGCGCTGAAGTTATTTCTGGAGTCAATCCCGGCCAGCAATTTATCAAAATTGTCTATGATGAATTAGTCAAAATTATGGGGGAAAGCAACGTTCCCCTAGCCCAGGCCGATAAACCCCCCACCGTAATTTTAATGGCCGGGTTACAAGGGACAGGAAAAACCACCGCCACCGCCAAATTAGCCCTATACCTCCGCAAACAGTCCAAAAGCTGCCTGATGGTGGCTACCGATGTTTACCGTCCAGCGGCCATTGACCAATTAATCACCCTCGGTAAACAGATAAATGTTCCCGTCTTCGAGATGGGTTCTCAGGCTAATCCCGTCGATATCGCCCGTCAAGGTGTGGAAAAAGCCAAAGAATTGGGCGTAGATACCGTTATCATCGACACCGCCGGTCGTTTGCAGATAGATACCCAGATGATGGGCGAACTAGCACAAATCAAGAAAATTGTCAACCCCGACGACACTTTATTAGTGGTGGATGCGATGACCGGTCAGGAAGCGGCCAGTCTTACCAACACTTTTCACCAACAAATCGGCATCACGGGGGCAATTCTCACTAAACTCGATGGCGATACTCGTGGTGGGGCGGCCCTATCAGTGCGGCAAATATCGGGACAACCGATTAAATTTGTTGGGGTTGGGGAAAAAGTCGAGGCTTTAGAGCCATTTTATCCCGATCGCCTTGCCAGTCGCATCCTCAATATGGGTGATGTCCTGACGCTAGTGGAAAAAGCTCAGGAACAGTTAGACCTAGAAGACGCGGCCAAAATGCAGGCCAAGATTTTAGAGGCTAAGTTTGATTTTAATGACTTCCTCAAACAGATGCGGCTGTTAAAAAATATGGGTTCCCTGGGGGGAGTCTTAAAGTTAATACCCGGTCTGGGCAAACTGAGCGGGACAGACATCGAAAAGGGCGAAAAAGAGCTAAAACGCACGGAAGCGATGATTAATTCCATGACCACGGAGGAACGCGCTAACCCCGATTTATTGGCTAAGTCTCCTAATCGTCGTCGTCGCATTGCCAAAGGTTCGGGACATCCGGAAACGGAAGTTAACAAACTAATTACTAATTTCACCAGAATGCGATCGATGATGCAACAGATGGGACGGGGACAAATGCCCGCTATGCCTGGGATGCCCGGGATGGGTGGCGGAATGTTTGGGGGTGGCAATCAACCGGGGTTCCGCGGTCAAGGTGGCAGCCCGAAAAAACCAAAGAAAATCAAGAAAAAGAAAGGTTTTGGCGATTTATAGAGGCTAAAAATGTTGAAATCCAGAGCTTAAACTGAGGTTTCTACCGTCGGCTAATTTTATCTCTTTCCCCCGGACAATTTGACCGATTATCGCCCCCTCTTCCCCCACTTTCTCCAGCAATTCTCTGGCACTGTCCGGAGGCAAACACAAAACTAACTCAAAATCTTCACCGCCGTATAAAGCCCATTCTAGAGCTTTTTCGGCTCCTACATATTCTTTCAGGGTTGGATGCAGGGGAATCCTCTCGATTTCGGCACCAACCCCACTACAGCGACAAATTTGCATGATGGCATCTGCTAACCCGTCACTGCTATCCATGCCGGCGATGGGAAATTGCTTGACAATTTTTTGTAAATGTGGTATGCAATCAAGTCTCGGTCGCGGGCGTTGATGGGCTTGGATTAATCGCTTTTTTTGGGCGGAATTTAAATTCCTCCCGGTTTCAGGGTGAAAGAGTAACTCTAATCCGGCCCGCGATAAACCGTGATAACCAGTAATAACGATACTATCGCCAACTTTTGCGTTAAAACGTCTAATTTCTTCATTTTTTGCCACTTGTCCCAGGGCAGTGATGCTGATGTTAATCTCCGTGGCCCGACAGACATCGCCACCAACGATCGCCGTCTGATATACTTGCAGACAAGAGCTAAGACCCCGATAGAGTCCTTCTAGCCAATCGATGGCTAGATCGGGAGTTAAAGCCAATCCTACCGTAATTCCCAGGGGTTCTGCCCCCATAGCCGCTAAATCGGATAAATTAGCCGCCGCCGCTCGCCAGCCCACATCTTCCGGAGAGGTGGTAATATCGCTAAAGTGGACGTTATTAACTAAAACATCAGTGGTGACGACGAGAGAGTAACCCTCTTTCAGGGATAAAATCGCCCCATCATCACCGATAATCTCCGCAGGACAATATTTTTGCAGAATCGGTAGCAATCCCTGTTCACCCAAATCTTTAACGGTTAAATTCATAATTTCTGGGAATTGAACGATGCAGCTTCTAAAAAGTCTTTAGTTACGGCTGGCTGAATAATGGTAAAACCCTTTTAAAATAAGGCTTTTGACCTGTTAAAATCCGATGTTAGTCCAAGAAAATAGGATTGAGACCTTCAAAAACCTTGCATTATCCTTGTCATAGTACAAAACTAATACAAAAAGCAGGGCAACAAAGCTTGAAACTCCTGACTGACTGGAAAATAGAAGCTGAAATAACGCAAATTCGTCAATCATACTAAATCCCTTGAGTATAGGCCACATATCAGGAGAGGCACTCCTGCAAGGGGAGTGACTCTTAAATTATTACAGATGTATCAGCAGCTGCGTGTAAGCATCCCACCGAAAAACTAATGCGCGGGGGGTTTGGGGGCGGCACTTCGACACATTTCGACAGGCTCAATGTAAAGGCTCAGTGGCCGCGCCACGCCCCCAACGGGGGGTTTGGGGGGTAGAACCCCCCAAAAGCTTGGATTGAGCGATAAAATCGGAAGTAATACTAAATCCGTTGAGTATAGGCTACATATCAGGAGAGGCACTGACTGGAAAACGGGGAATAAATAATCAGTTTTTAATAACCGGATTTAGTAGGGCCAGATGAAAATCAGTGAAACCCTACACCCCAAACCCTGCCCCCACGAGAAACTTTTTGCCGCAAACCCTAGTTAAGAGGATTGGCGCTGATTTTTTCGTAGGCGCGATCGATAATTCCCCGACCACGCAAAAAGCCGGTATTAGCCCCCGGACAAAGATAGGAGAGGGTTTCCGGACTAAAACGGTCTAAAATGGCCTGTTGCGATCGCAATTGTCGCGGCCAGTGGAAAGTTTTCGCGGTCTGTCGGGGTCGCGGTTGACCCTTAGTGTCGGGGAGAAGATGACGACCAGTAAATAAAACCCCCCCGTGACGGTTCCAGTAGAGACAGGAGGAACCGGGAGAATGGCCGGGAGTCCAAAAACCGCTACAAGTGGGAGATAACTGGATTTGCTGCTGAAAAACGGTAATTTGACGGTGAGGAAGCAGATAGGCTTCCTGTTCCTGTAGAATAATCTCACAATCAAGTAAACTTTGCAGAGAATCGCTCTGTTTACCCTGACCCCCGCGATGGGTAAAAAATAGGTAACGGACACCCTTTTCTAGGAGAAAATCTCGCTCGCTCTCCTCACAGCTAGGACAATCCACCAGAATATTGCCGGTATTTTCTACAATAAGATAAGAGGTTCCCCCTAGGGTTTCCCGATTAGGCGAGAAAGCGTATAAACCTTCTAGAATTAATCGGGGGGGTTTTGTGGTTTTGCTAACCTCTAAAGGAGACGATTCGGTTTCCGATCGCATGGTTTGCCTATCCAAATCACAATCAATGCGGTTTATAACTTAGCACGATCGATGACCGGGCCGGCTGAAATTAGCCGCCTTTTACTCAAGAGAAAAGAGCCGATATGGAAATGTGGTTGTTATTAGGGATTCTGGGCGGTTTCACCTATTTTATCGTCAAGCGTAGCGTGGCCAAAATCACGACAACACCAATATGGTTAATTTGGTTAGTCCTGATGACTCCGGCTCTTATTTGGACCGGCTGGACGTTAATCTATGGAGAGGATACCCCCATGCCGGCATTTTTGCTGTTCGGTCCCTTTGTGATCTGCCCTTTCTTGTACTGGTGGTTAGTACAAAAGGGTCGAGTTACTCCCCAAGAAAGCCCCCCATCACCACTGGAAACAGCGAATTTAGTCCTAGAAAATATCGATAATCCTGCGCCTAAAAATAATTTAAAACCGATCACTGCCGCAGAGGAAAAATCCCTAAGAGATTGTTTTCCTTGGGGTGTTTATTATCTGCAAAATATCGATTATCGTCCCCAGGCAATTCTCTGTCGGGGGAAATTGCGGGCGGTTCCCGAAGAAGCTTATCAAGTGATTAAAAACAATGTGGAAAAGGTTTTTGGGGATCGCTTTTTATTGCTTTTCCAAGAAAGTTTTCAGGGACAACCTTTTTTCGCTCTTGTGGCTAATCCCTGGCAGCAAAAAACAGAAACTATAGAAACTGAAAAAGTTACTCGCCCCCTTCTTGCCCTGGGTTTATTGTTATTAACTCTCTTAACTACCACGGTCATCGGTGCGGGATTAAGTGGCATTACCGCCCAACAATTAGAAAATAATTCTAGTTTATTATTGCAAGGTTTACCCTATAGTTTAGGCTTAATTGCTATTTTAGGACTGCACGAATTTAGCCATTATTTGACAGCAGTTAAATATAAAATTAAAACTACCTTGCCCTATTTTATCCCCTTTCCTTTCTTCCTAGGCACCTTCGGGGCTTTTATTCAAATGCGATCGCCTGTACCCACCCGTAAAGCTTTATTTGATGTGGCAGTGGCCGGTCCGTTGGGGGGTATAATTATCGCTATTCCTCTACTGTTTTGGGGATTGTCCCTCTCGGAAATAGTTCCCCTAACCAATCAAAGCAGTTTATTAAATTTTCAGGCCTTAAATCCGCAGTTTTCTTTTTTCTTGTCTATCGTAGCTAAACTAGCTCTCGGCAGTAATTTAATCGCAGGAAAAGCCATCCATTTACATCCTTTAGCGGTGGCTGGTTATGTGGGAATTATCGTTACAGCCCTAAATTTAATGCCCGTGGGTCAATTGGATGGTGGTCATATTGTTCACGCCATGTATGGGCAGAAAACCGCCATAATTATCGGTCAATTAACTCGATTATTCATGTTTATTTTAGCCCTAGTGCAACCAGATTTTTTACTCTGGGCGATTATTCTCTTATTAATGCCGGTCAGCGATCAACCGGCTTTAAATGATGTGACGGAATTGGATAATAAACGAGATTTATTAGGCCTATTTTCCCTGGCTTTGTTATTAAGTATTTTGCTGCCCCTTCCCGAAGCGGTGGCCCGTTGGTGGGGGATGTAAGCGACCCCATCAATCAACCTGAGTTCCAGGAAAATTATCGGTCAGTTGGGGAATAAAATCCCTATCTCCTACGTCAATGTGAGTTCGATGACCCTCATCCTCGATCACTTTAATCCACAAAGCTGAAGGCTGACAACTGATCACCGATCACTGATATATGGTTCTCAAGGCTAATTCTCGCAGAAAAAAGCGAGTTTCTCTGAAAGCGAAGTTAGGCAAATCTAGGTTAAAATGGCTGGCTATTCCGCTAATTTTGGCGATTTTAGGCTGGTTATACCACGATTTACGTTACCGGTGGGTAAAACCGGAAGCGATTTTTGTTTTGGGAGGTCATGCTGATCGAGAACGTTTTGCGGCAAAATTAGCGAAGGAATATCCTGATCTACCGATTTGGGTGTCTTCCGGTAGTCCGCGACGATATGTGAAAAAGATTTTTAAAAAAGCGGGAATTCCCCTAGAACGTCTCCATCTCGATTACAATGCGCGAGATACTGTCACTAACTTTACTAGCCTAGCCGATCAACTGAAAGCCCAAGGTATTGATAGTGTCTATCTAGTCACTTCCGATAATCACATGAGAAGGGCGCGATTAGTGGGAGAAATTGTTTTTGGTAGTCGTGGAATCGTGATTAAACCGGTGACTGTTCCCTCCCAATCACACCCCGAACCCCTAGAAAAGTCGCTCAGAGACGGTTTTAGGGCAATATTATGGATAATAACCGGTTCTACTGGGGAATTTTGGCTAGAATCCGATTCTAGTTCCCATCTCCGATCAAAATAAAATTATCTTGACAAAATTACCCACTTTATGTTAAGCAAAAATACCATTTTCGCCATCTTATTGATTTTTGTGCCGCTATCGATCGCCGGTTCGCTGTTACACTGGGGCGGAACGGTAGTTTTTATCACCGCTTGTCTAGCTATTATCCCCCTAGCGGCCTATATGGGGGAAGCCACGGAAGCGATTGCGGTGGTGGTTGGGCCAAATATTGGCGGTTTGATGAATGCTACTTTTGGCAATGCCACAGAATTAATTCTTGCCTATGTCGCTTTGCGGGAAGGGTTCATCGATGTGGTAAAAGCGACGATTACTGGCTCAATTATCGGTAATTTACTCTTAGTTATGGGATTATCGATGTTTTTAGGCGGTTTACGCTTCAAAGAACAGGAATTTCAACCGATAACCGCCCGTTTAAATGCTTCAGCCATGAATTTGGCGGTGGTGGCGCTCCTTTTACCCACTGCCGTGCAATTTACCTCCACGGGAGTCGGGGAAGCAGTCCTGCAGCGTCTATCCGTGGCCGTGGCAGCGGTGTTAATTTTCGTCTATGGTTTAAGTCTCTTATTTTCCATGAAAACCCACACCTATCTCTATGATGTCGGGGTTGCCGGTATCGAGGAGGAAAGTACCGGAGAAAGCACCGCAAGGCCGAAAATCTGGTTTTGGTCTTTGATTTTATTGATCGTTACCATCGCCGTGGCCGTAGAATCGGAGTTATTGGTGGCATCCCTAGAGGAGGCTACGGAACAGCTAGGTTTAACGGCGCTGTTTACCGGGGTGATTCTTTTGCCTATTATCGGTAATGCGGCCGAACACGCTACGGCTGTCACCGTCGCCCTTAAGAATAAAATGGATCTATCGGTATCTGTGGCCGTTGGTTCCAGTATGCAGATCGCCCTGTTTGTGGCTCCGGTTTTGGTTATCATGGGTTATATTATCGGTCAGCCCATGGATCTAAATTTTAATCCCTTTGAGTTGGTGGCAGTGGCTGTAGCGGTGTGGTTGGCTAATTCGATTAGTAGTGATGGGCGATCGAATTGGTTAGAGGGAATGTTACTCTTAGCTACATATACTATTCTGGCCTTGGCTTTCTTTTTCCATCCTCTCACCGCTTAAAGTTGTTTCTTAGAGATATATAGACAATGACGGACGCTTTCGCTTAAGGGAGTGGTGAAACTGGCAATTTCGAGGATTTTACCGCCAGCTTTCCCTAGATTCTTCTCTAAACTCGAACTATCCTCCGACGACCACTGACCACGATAGAGGATAGCGATTCCGGTCTTTTTCAGGAAAGGCAAAGCATAGTTAACACAGATATCCACATTAGCTACCGCTCGCAAACAGACGATATCGTAAGCACAGTTATGTTTAGGGTTTTTCCCGACGATTTCCGCCCTACCTAAACGAGTTTTCGTGTTATTTAACTCTAATTTGTCAATAACTTCTTCAAGAAAATTAATCTTTTTTTGGGTGGAATCCAAGAGAGTCACCGACCAATGGGGATAGGCGATCGCAATTGGCACCCCCGGAAATCCGGCCCCAGTCCCCAAATCGATGACTGATAGGGATTTTGTCAATAAATCTGGCTGGGATTTTTGTAACCAAGCTAAACCCGATAAAGAATCCCAAAGATGTTTTTCCCAAAACTCCTCCGGTTGGGTAATTCGGGTGAGATTACAACGTTGATTACCCTCTAAAATCAACTCATAAAGTTGTTGAAATCGCGCTTGTTGGGCCCCATCGGGTTGCCATTCTAGGGTTTCTTGCCAAAGGTCAAATAATTCAGGAAGGATCATTAATTCAGTTATCAGTTATCAGTTATCAGTTATCAGTTATCAGGTATGAGGGGAGTGGGGAAATTTCAACTAATACCCGAAAACCCCAAAACCTCAACTATAGCGTTTTTCAGTCTGCTGAGGTACAAAAGTTATGGGTTTTAGGCAAAAGGCAAGAGGCAAAAGTCAAAAGGGAAGAAAAATATGTGTACCTCACTAGCTTATAGCGGTGTGCAGTCGTATTAGGTACAGTGTCAC
>NZ_JAPZSO010000053.1:0-5415 GCF_027531715.1 Microcystis sp. LE19-8.1F
TTGTTCATCTGATAAGTTTTGATAATCCATAATTTTGCTAATAAACATAGCAAAATTATAGATGATTTCCTGACCTAAGATCACATTTTATTCTTTTTTCCACTTCAATCTAAGAATTGAGAAAAAAGCAAAACCTTATATCATACCATAAAAAAATTATGCAAGAGGTCTATTTTCTTAGCCAATTGATTAAAAGATTTTTAATGCGTGTTAGTCTTTCTGGTGAGATATTTCCTAAACGTGCATTGATTACAGATGATTCGACACTTGTTAATCGTCCTAGCCGAATTAAAGAAGCCACTTTAAGTCCAGTAGTAATATAGTCTATTATGATAAGTAGTCGTGCAAAATAAATTTCCTAGTGAAGAAAGGCAAGAGGCAAGAGGCAAGAGGCAAGGGGGGGTTAGATATGTGTAATTAATTTTGCTTAGGTACTTATATGATTAAATATTGAATTATTAAATTATTAAATGTTAAATATGGTCTAGCATACAGTTTTTCTCAGGTGATCCCAGAAAGATTAAGGATAAACCACAGAGGCAGAAAGAACACAGAGAGGAAGACAGATTCGAGCGGTAAAACTTATCACTTACATTCCAGCAGAGGATGTCAGCTTGTTCCAAATTCAGGCGTTGAGAAGTTTATGCCACTTTTCTGATCGGCTTCTGGCAAAAGTCAAAAAGTAATCAATAATAATATGCAGGGGTTAATTAGGGCTTGCTGAATAAATCTAAAAACCTGGTTGCCTAAGACTTTTAGACTTTTTTTCCCTCAAAAAGTGCCAGCTATTGCGGGGATCGGGGGCAAAATTCAGGTACTTTTTCCCTGAAAATTAGGCAACTGACTACCTCAAAATCGGTAAAACCCCACACCCCACACCCTGCCCCCAGGAAAAGCTTTTTCAGCAAACCCTAATTATTGCTACTATGGCAAGAGTGCTTCTTGCCTGACTTCCACCAGAAGTCTGTTTTTACCTTCGGGAATTGTCAAAACCGAGATGTAGTTACTCATTGAACACCACAAAGGCTAAAATTATGAGTCATTTATCCTTATCCGAACAGATTACCGAGGAACTTCTGGCAATCCTGATCGAAGAAGAAGACACCTATCCCTGGGATGTAACCGCTGTTGAGAGTCATGATCCCTTAGACGTGACAGAAACGCCTTTTTCTCTGTGTGCAGGACTAGAAGCGACGGCGATCGAGGCACAAGCTCATAGATTCTTTAGCAGTTTACACCAGAAATTCCCGACGGTTTCCGTTTCACCCCGGTCTCATATCTTTGATCAATTTGCCTCTTTACTGCCGGCCGAACATTTAAATCGTCTAGTAGAAAGTGCTGAAAATCTAGTTAATAGTCAATTAGACAACCTTGATCGCCTTGTTGTTTGTCTTAGCGATCTCTTTCCCCAATGGTCTCCAGAAGATTTAGAGGTTTTTGCCCGTCCCTACGCCTATACTATGCGTAATGGCCAGAGCGAAACTAATATAGACACCGAAAATTGGCAAGCTCTTTCCGAAATTGAACAAATTCGCCGCAGTGCAGCCATCGCCAGCCAGATTTTCCGCGACTTGTCTTCTCCTCAATAGTCATCTCATTTTATTTTGCACCACTACATTAGGTTACACTTCATCTTTATGAGAAACACTAGCTCTCTTTATTTGATTTTTTGCTTTTTGTTTCTACCCGTCAGAAAGATTCTATAATTTGTGATTATTTTGAAAGCACTTTTCAGGTTTGGATGCGTCTGATGACGCATCCTATCTTTTGAGGTTTTCTTACATTTTGCTGAGAATACGCTGGACTATATCCATTCCCGTGAAGGCTTGCCAGCCAAAAAGACCTAAAATGACGGCATTAAGGGTAATATGGGTGATTCTCGCCAATTCGTTGCCCTTTTGCATTAAAGGTACTAAAGCGGCACTGATCGAGATTAAACCCACCATCCCTAAACCGGCCAGCAGATGGGGACCGACAAATAATTTACCGTTATTAATATAAGTTACCGCCATACCCCCGATCGTCCCCAACACCATTAAAGCGAGAATTAGGGAGCCAATTTGATAGTGTTTAGTGCGAAAATTTTTGGGCAATAATTCTTTTTTTAGGTCTTTATCTGCTGTCCGCGTCCGTCGCCATTGTAGCCCCGAATAGAGCGCATAGATAGTTAATCCTAATAAAACCCACATTAAAATGGGATGGCCAAATTGTGACCAAGTTTTTACGGCGCTGGGAATCTCGAAGTTCATAGTTGTCTGTTCTCATCAAAGATCGCTTCTTAATAAAAATTAACATGAATCGCTCGCGCTTCCTTGTTTTCTGGGTCACTGGACCTGTCATACTAAATCCCGTTTAAAAGCTATAGGAGAGTGGGGTGTGGGGAGAATAAATACAAATAGTCTCCTGACTAAGCTAAGACGCATTTAACCCGCTTATTCTTAGATTAGCCGAACCTCCCCCAATCCCTTTACTATTGCCTTTTGCCTTTTGCCTCTTGCCTCGTCTCAACAAGCAATTTAAATTACGAACAGCTTATCTTTGTTCAAACCAACGTTTAAATCAACCAAGGTCGATCGCAAATCGCTATGATAGAATATTGGGCCTTGAATTTCCGCCCCCTCCCCCTCTTATGAAACTGCCTGTCGTCGCTATTATCGGTCGTCCCAATGTGGGCAAATCCACCCTCGTCAATCGTATCGCTGGAGATCAACAGGCGATCGTTTTCGATCAACCCGGGATTACCAGAGATCGCACCTATCAACCAGCTTTCTGGTGCGATCGAGATTTTCAAATTGTCGATACAGGGGGGCTAGTTTTTAACGATGACAGCGAATTTCTCCCTTTAATCCGCGAACAGGCTTTAATCGCCCTAGCAGAGGCAAGTGTGGCGATTTTTGTCGTCGATGGGCAAGGGGGAATTACCGCCGGCGATCGAGAAATTGCCGCTTGGTTACGACAGCAAAATGTACCGATACTTTTGGCCGTCAATAAATGTGAATCGGTGGAACAGGGTATCCTGCAAGCGACGGAATTCTGGGAATTAGCCATCGGTGAACCCTTCCCCATCTCGGCCATTCACGGTTCTGGTACAGGAGAACTACTCGATGCGGTGATTAAATATTTGCCACCCGCGGCGGCAATTCCCGAAAATGAAGAGATTAAAGTGGCAATTATCGGTCGTCCTAACGTGGGTAAATCCAGTCTCCTCAATGCTTTAACCGGACAACAACGGGCGATCGTTAGTCCGATTTCGGGAACCACCAGAGACTCGATCGATACTTTAATTGAACGAGAAGGACAGGTTTATCGGTTAATTGACACCGCCGGCATTCGCCGTAAGAAGAATGTGGACTATGGAGCCGAATTTTTCAGTATTAACCGTGCTTTTAAAGCAATTCGCCGGTCTGACGTGGTACTATTCGTCATCGATGTGCTAGATGGTGTCACCGAACAGGATTTAAAATTGGCGGGACGAATTATTGAAGAAGGGCGCGCGGTGGTGCTAGTGGTCAATAAATGGGATGCAGTGGAGAAAGACACCTACACCATCAATACTTACACCAAAATGCTCCAAGATCGACTGTATTTCATGGATTGGGCAGAAATGATCTTTGTCAGCGCCATGACGGGGCAAAGAGTCACCAAAATCCTCGAATTAGTCGATATTGCCGCCGAATCTCACCGTCGTCGCGTCAGTACCTCGGTAATCAACGATGTGATCGAAGATGCGGTTAAATGGCACAATCCCCCCACCACCAGGGGCGGAAAACAGGGGAAACTATACTATGGCACGCAAGTATCGAGTCAACCCCCCACGATCGCTCTTTTCGTTAACGATCCCCAGCGCTTTAATGATAACTATCGCCGTTACATCGAAGGGCAATTCCGGCAACAGTTAGGCTTTAAAGGAACCCCGATCCGCTTAATCTGGCGCGGCAAACCGGCGCGAGAAGTGGAAAAAACAGTTAATAGAGCCACCAAGGTCTAATTTATGGATTTATTGCGAAGTTTGCCCATCGGTCTTTATCTCGATCAACCGATTACCCGACTACATCAACTAGATGCGCGGGTAAAATTTATCTGGTTAATGGCTTTTTTAGCAGCACCTTTATTGGCTAATCCTTGGTGGCGTTTAGCTTTGGTGGGATTGTTAATGTTGTTAACCCTGTTGGCCCCTATTCCTCCCCGCGTCTGGCGGCAACAGATGGGCTGGCTGATATTTTTAGCGATTATCGTCTTTCTGATTACTGCTATCACTCCCGATGGTTTAGGGGTGAGTATTCAACCGCGTTTACCGGATGAAGGGCTGAATTTACCGCCAGCAAGTGATTATCAGTATGTTTTATGGGATAGAGGTCGTTTATTTGTTACCCGACGTTCTTTGGAATTAGCAGTGAGAATTAGTACCTTAGTTTTTACTTTAATTTATAGCACTAATCTCTTTTTGTTGACGACGGCCCCGGAAGAAATTACCGAAGGTTTAGAGAATTTAATGAGTCCTTTACGGCGATTTAATGTGCCGGTGACGGAAATTTCTCTGACTTTGACCCTGTCTTTGCGCTTTATTCCTCTGGTTTTAGAAGAAGTCCAAAATCTAGCTAGGGCAGTGCGAACTAGGGCGATCGATTGGCAGAAATTAGGGATTAAAAAGAGTTTAAACGTCTGGTTAACAGTAGTGGAAAAATTACTAGATAATTTGCTTTTGCGCGCCGAACAAATAGCGATCGCTATGGAGGTTCGCGGTTTTACCAGTCCCAATCAGCATCAAGTACGCTGGCACCAATTACAGTTAAGATGGGCTGATTTTATTGCTTTATTTTTGTTAATTCCCTTTTGGGCAGCCCGATTAGTTTTGGGGGGTTTATAGCAGTTATCAGTTATCAGTTATCAGTTATCAGTTATCAGATTTGAGTTTTAATTGTGCAGTATTAAATAGAAGTTTCCTCCTGTCTTTTCACTGATGGTTCTTCGTTACTTGGTATGGTTCGATAGGGGGGCATAAATCGACTAAATCTTTATCTGGCAAGGGATTTAATTGATTAGTTCGCTCTAGTTCGAAAACAATTGACAAAAATCGCCAAATGTCTTTCTCTATAATAGTTTCATTTCTTATAACCCTGTCCGTTGCATAAGACAAACCGAAGAACCTCACTGATTACTGATTACTGTTTACTGTTTACTGATCACTGATTACTGTTCACAGCAAAAAACTCCCCACTTCCCACTTCTCACTCGCCAATTTCCTACTAAAGATAGATACTTAAATATATCAAAAGTCTAAGTACAGGACAAAAAGCTTGAAAAGTAGGCGGGAGTAGGGTTTTATGAGAAATAGCACTAATCTCGAAAACCCTATGAATCAGTATAGCGCCTTAAAGCAAGCCCTTCAACCCCATCTAGGATGGCATGGTGCCA
>NZ_JAPZSO010000202.1:0-9511 GCF_027531715.1 Microcystis sp. LE19-8.1F
TGTGACACTGTACCTAATACGACTGCACACCGCTATAAGCTAGTGAGGTACACATATTTTTCTTCCCTTTTGACTTTTGCCTCTTGCCTTTTGCCTAAAACCCATAACTTTTGTACCTCAGCAGACTGAAAAACGCTATAAGCTTTTGGTTAGGAATGTTAGGGATTGGTGGTTTAAGTTTCCTCCTCGATCCCCAAAGGATTCCTCAACTGTTAAAATTACCTTTTTTAAGTACCAAACCTTTAGGAGTAATTTTTTTATTGCTGGTTACGGGATATTTTTTGTTGACTATCACCTATAAAAAATCCATAAGAATCGGCAAAGAAAATATCTATTTACCCTCTTGTAATCTTTCTCTAGCTTTGATTTTGTTGACTTTTATTGATTGGATATTAGCCGCTAGAGTTCTATATCTTCTTCTCCCGGGCAGCTACAATACTTCGTTTTTAGGATTTTTCGGTCTCTATGTATTTGCCATGACGGCAGGGGTATTAAGCAACGTGCCGGGGGGAATAGGTGTTTTTGAGTTTATCATGCTGAGATTGCGCCCCGAATATGTATCTAATGCCGAGCTTTTAGGTTCTTTAATCGCCTATCGAGCTATTTATTATTTGCTGCCTTTAATTGTCGCTTTTGTCTGGTTGTTGGGTTACGAGGCGCGCAGAAAATAATGCCCGCAAATTAGCTTAAACGGACAAAAAAAAGTCCCCATGCCGTCATAGCTGGGGAGCATCAATCTAGTAGGCTAAAGTTTCTAAAGTTTCCCGTAGATAGGAACAAATGCGAGCATCAGCATCGTCTCTATTTTTACCTGATTCTAGTTGTTCTTGCTGCCAACGCCGAAAACCGGAACTAGCGGCGATGGCTTGTTTTAAATGCTCCCAAGTGTGATGATCTTTGTGAAGTGGGGTGTCAGAAAATGTGGTGGAGTTGCCCATCTTTACCTCTGGTGGTAGGGTTGCACTTTTTAACATAACTTAAAAATGGCTGGAAATTCTGATAACTGGGACACAATTAGGCAGAAAAAGGTGTTGCCTAGCGGGAAAGCTGCGGGGATGCCAACACCTTTTTTGAGGAAATATAGCCGATTTTTAGGAGATTTTGCTGGTTTCTGCCGCTTCTTCCGCCTCCACTTCCGCATTTAAAGCTGCGGGGGGAATGGGGATAGGAAATACCGACGGCAGCTTAGCGGCGGCATCTTCAGGAGGCTGCCCGGAGTGAAAACGACGGTAGCTTAAAACACCAGCTACGGTGATTGCTCCTGTAGCGGCGGCAACCCCTAAAATAAGTTTGTTAGCATCGACAGGGAAGGTGGTATTGCTGCCAAAAATGCCTTTAGCTTTAGCGAAAGCACAAGCGGAGGCACTGCCAGCATCAAGAGTACCTAAAACAATACCACTGACGAGGGTGGCACTAACGGCGATGGAGGTGAAAAAAGTTTTCTTCATAATTGCCTTGGGGATAGGTTGTCAATAGCGATTATCCTTGCATTATAGATATCTCCATCACAATTGTCTATTTTATTTCCGTTGGTGACATTGAAATAATTTTGTTTAAGGATAATGAATTATCAATATCGTGTTGGGGGTAGTCTTGCCTATAACCATCCTACCTATATCGAGAGAAATGCCGATCGAGAACTGTTAACGGCGTTAAAAAATGGTCAATTTTGCTACGTTTTTAACTGTCGTCAGATGGGCAAATCCAGTTTAAGGGTACGAGTGACCCATATTTTACAGCAATCGGGCATGGATTGTGCGGCGGTAGATATAACCAGTATTGGTAGTAATGATAATTTATCCCAATGGTATAACGGCGTGATCACCCGTTTGTTTTTAGGATTTAATCTGACGGGAAAAATTAATCTTAAATCCTGGTTGCGCGAGCGAGAGGATTTACCCCCCGTGCAGCGTTTGGGACAATTTATTGAGGAAGTTTTATTAGTTTATTGTCGGGGAGAGAAAATATATATTTTTATCGACGAGATCGATAAAATTCTCAGTTTACAGTTTTCTCTAGATGACTTTTTTTCCCTGATTCGTTATTGTTATAACCAAAGGGCGGAAAATTCCCAGTATGAAAGAATTACTTTCGCTTTATTCGGTGTTGCTACCCCAGCAGATTTAATTCGCGAAAAGACCCAAACATCTTTTAATATCGGCCAAGCGATCGAATTAACAGGATTTAATCTTGCAGAAATTGCTCCTTTAGCCGCGGGATTATCCGGTCAAAGTAATTATCAACCCGACTGGTTAGAAAAAGTTATTTTTTGGACGGGAGGACAGCCATTTTTAACCCAGAAAATTTGTCAGCTATTGCGGGAAACTAATTTAGATATTGAGACGCTGATCAAAGAGAAAATTATTAATAATTGGGAATCTCAAGATGAACCAGTTCATCTGCGAACTATTGCCGATCGCTTGTTAAGAAATCAAGACAAAGCGGGTCGTTTGTTAGGTATCTATCAACAAATTTTAGAAAAGGGGGCAATCGCGTACGATGATAGCCCAGAACAAAGGGAATTAAGGTTATCGGGGTTAGTGGTTAAAAAGGATAATCAATTAGTAGTTTATAATCCTATTTATCGAGAAATATTTAATTTTAATTGGGTGGAAAAACAATTAGAGCAATTGCGTCCCTACTCAGAAGCGATCGCCGCATGGCAACAGTCTAATTATACCGATGAATCGCGGCTTTTACGCGGAAAAGCTTTAAATAATGCCCTCGATTGGTCTCAGGGGAAAAGCTTAAGTAATCTTGATTATCAGTTTTTAACTGCTAGTCAAAATCTCGATAAAAGAGAGGCGGAAATTAGCCTAGAAACCCAGAGGCAAGCTAATAAAATTCTAGCAATCGCTCACCAAAAAGCCACCAAGAGAATTCAAATTGGCTCGGTAATTTTAATTGCTTCTCTTTTGGGTTCTCTCTTAGCTTTTATTCAGGTAAAACAAGCGTGGCAGCAAGTAGAAACCGCTCAATTGGGTATTCAACTACAGCGCAATGGTGACAGTTATTGGCAACAATTTCAATTTGAAGAACTAGAATCTTTAATTGCGGCCATGCAAGCAGTAAATAGTTTAAAAAATATCGTTACTGATGGGCAAATCTTGGGTAAATATCCTGCTACCAGTCCAATTATTACCCTACAACAAATTTTAGATCGCATTCAAGAAAAAAACCAACTGCAAGGACACCGGGGAACTATTTATAGTGTTAGTTTTAGTCCAGATGGTCAAAAAATCGCCACTGCTTCTCAGGATGGGACGGTAAAAATTTGGAATAAAAAAGGTGAGAATATTCAAACTTTGACAGGTCATCAAGGGGCAGTTTATAGTGTTAGTTTTAGTCCAGATGGTCAAAAAATCGCCACCGCTTCCGAAGATAAAACCGCCAAAATTTGGAACTTGCAAGGGCAAAATTTAGTCACCTATTCTGACCATCAAGAATCAGTTTATAGTGTTAGTTTTAGTCCCGATGGTCAAAAAATTGTGACTACTTCCAGGGATAAAACCGCTAGATTATGGAATTTATCAGGTCAAACTTTACAGGTATTTAAGGGACATAAAAGATCGATAGATGCAGCTAGTTTTAGTCCCGATGGTCAAAAAATTGCCACCGCTTCCCGGGATGGTACGATTAAAATCTGGGATTTATCAGGTCAAATTATCTTGAGTTTGGGTAAAGAAAATATTGAGGCTTTTTATAGTGTTAATTTTAGTCCTGACGGTAAAAAATTTGCCGGAGCAGCGGCAGATAAAACTGCTAAAATCTGGGATTTACAGGGAAATTTAATAGCTAGTTTACAGGGACATCAAGATTTTGTCAACAGTGTTAATTTTAGCCCTGATGGCCAGTTTATAATTACCGCATCTAGTGACGGTAGTGCTAAAATTTGGGGAATGCAAGGGGAAGAAATAACCACTCTTAGAGGACATCAAGAATCAGTTTTTACTGCTGTATTTAGTCAAGATGGAAAAGAGGTGGTAACTGGATCGAGTGATGAAACGGCTAAAATTTGGCAACTGAACAATTTAAATCAAGCTAAGGCCGATAATACCAGTGTTAGCATTAATTCTCAGGGCAATATTATCGCTATTGCTAACAAAGATGGTCAGATTACTTTACTCAATTACCAGGGAAAAAAAATTAGAGAATTTGCCACAAAAATGCGCTCAATCTATAGTATAGCTTTTCATCCCGATGGTAATCAGATGGCGATTACAGGAAGAAATGGAAAAGTCCAAATCTGGAGTCAAAAAGGAACAATGCTTCAAGAATTTACTGCCAGTCAAGTACCGATTTATAGTCTTGCTTTTAATGGAGAGGGAACAGCAATAATCACGGGAACAAGCGAGGGAAAAGTTCAATACTGGCATTTAAGTAATTATCGGCCTCAATTAATTAATTCCTGGAGAGCCGATGATAATATTATCTATGATTTGGTGTTTTCTCCCGATCACCAAAAAATTGCTACGGCTGCCCGGGGAAAGATTAAAATTTGGGATTTGCAGGGTAATATTTTAAAGGAGATTAAAACCGATTCTTTTCCCGTTTATGGAGTTAGTTTTAGTCCCGATGGTGAAAAAATCGCCGCTATTTCAAGGGATGGTACAGCTAGACGCTGGGACATGGACGGAAATTTGCGCTCGGAGTTTAAAATAGAAGAAGATATCGTCTATGGGATCGCTTTTAGTCCTGATGGTCGAGAGATTGTGATTATTGCTAGGGATGGTCAAAAGCATCGATGGACCTTAGAAACAGAATATGATTATTTACAAAAATTGCTCGATCGAGGTTGTCTTTGGTTAGGAGATTATCTCGAAAATCGTCCCGAAAAACGAGAAGCTTTATCCCTGTGTACTAGGAAAATAAAACCATCGAATTAAATTAATTCTTCGAGTCATATTGTCAACTTGGTTTGACTGGGTGGGGGGGCAAAGGTTAAATTAATTAGTTAATTTCTTCGGTAATTATTGCCTAACCCACCCGCTAAATAATCTTAACTTTTTAATCCGATGGGGGGGGATTTTCTGCGCTTGGCGAGCGAGTTTCTGGGGGAGTATCTTTTCCGATAGTTTCTTCTGGGGGCAAATCTTCCTCGGTAACTTCAATAATCACCGTTTCGCTAACAGCAATAGTTTCGACTTCAACATTTGTGACAGGTTCAGTCGGGGGAATTTCTGGGGCATTTTCGGAAGGGTTGATCTCTTCCGTTGCCAAATCAAAATCGTCGAAATCATCGAAATCATCGAAAGTTTCCCCATCATCAATAATTTCTGCGGCTTTTTCCCCAATTTCTGTCACTGATTCTGTAATAGTTTCCCCGATAGCTGCCGCTTTTTCGGCAACGGGGGCAACCGTTTCTTGAGCTTTTTCCCCAATTTCTGTGACCGATTCTGTAGTAGTTTCCCCGATAGCTGCCGCTGTTTCGGCAACGGGGGCAACCGTTTCTTTAACCGTTTCTTTGACTTTTGCTGCTACTTTCTCAGCTTTAGCTTTAGTTTTGGGGGATTGAGAGGAAGTAACTTTCCCCAGACGATTGCCTAACCAACCGACAATAGTAAATAATTTAACCGGTTTGTCGGGATAAAAAAGTGCTTGTCTGAGTTTGAGAGTTTGCCAAGCGAAAGCAATAAATAAAATGGCTGCGGCAGCTTGTCCGAGGAGGATAGCGCCTGTAATCCTTCCCGCGCACAACCAGAGGACAAGAGCATAGAATAATCCTACCGCACTCCAGAGAAAATCATCTTGACGGTGGCGATCGGGGGCGATAAAAGCGGTGGTGAGGAGGTACAGACTACTCAATCCCACAACGACCGCTAGGATATAGGGCAACATTTGCGATTCTCCTTTGACATTTCCTTTTTTATTGTGCGTTATTTGGGGTCGATCGAGTCTATTTTTTGATTAATTTTGGAAATTCTCAAGTCAGATCGTCTTTACCTGTGTTTATGAATAGTCATCGTTAATATTAGGAAATTCTGGGGTTATCCTCTGCTGCTTGTGCTGATCAGATTAAACAAGCTTTCGGATCAAACGATTAAGTTTTGGTCTTTAACAAGCAAAGAGGAATTAGGAACTCTTGATCAACCCACAGACAACCTGTTATCTTTAGTAATTAGTGCCGATGAGAAATATTTGATTATTGTTAGTGCTGACAAAACTGTAAAAATTTGGGAAAATGGGCAATAGTAACAACTCAAGATAAGTAAGTAGTTATAATTAAATTGAAGATAGATTTCGCCTCTGATCCCCCCTGCCCCCCTTAATAAGGGGGGTGCCGATCCCCCCTTAGTCCCCCCTTGACAAGGGGGGCATCTGATAATTTTTAACGCCTACCTACTTATCTTGTTTAATCTAGCCTGAATCGAACCCCTACCCCCTTGCTTCAACCCATGCTCGCATTTTACCCGGATTGTTCAATCCGTAGGGATCGACGAGTTGTTTAAATTCTAGTTGCAGGGGATTAATCTGTCTGCTGCCGCCATCTTCCATGATATAAGTGTGAGGATTGGCAATAGCTGCCCCCTGTTGTTCATAGATAGCAATAATCTCATTTAATCGAGTTTCTGTGGTAAATTCTAGCAAGGGAAGACCGGCGGGAATAACTTTACCTTGAAATTTCAAAAATTCTAGGTGCATCATTATTTCCTCCCCAAAATAATTATAGAGTTTCTCCACCGTGGCTAGATTAAAATAAAAAGCTTGTAGATAAGTTATCTTGGGGTTAAAACTACGCGCATGGAGAGTGGTATGATTCCAAGTAAATTCTAAGATACTGTTGCCTTTTTGAGTTTCTTCTGGCGTTTTATAGTAGGTAAGTTCACCATTATATTCTTTAATTAAAGACTCTAATGCCCCTCGATCGCTGTCCGATACTATTAACAAAACTGCCGCTTTTCCTGTGGGTAAATAATCCTTAAGAGCGGTAAAATAAGCAGGAATTGGCCAGGAGTGAACGCTAACCATTTTCTTGACAATGCCATCACTATCACTGAGAGCTTGACCGAATTTAGCGGCGGTGATAAAATCGGCAAAAGTAACGATAAATTCTGCCCAAGGATAACAGGGAGCGAGGGCTATTTCTAACTCGGTAATAATGCCATTTGTTCCGTAGGCATGATTGACTTTTTCTACCTCATCCCCCCGTAGTTCGATAATTTTTGGTTCCGCTTCTAGGGTGACTAATTGCACTGCTTGCAGATTGCCTCTATCCTTCAATTGTCCATAATTAATCGAACCCATGCCCACACTGCCACCCCCGATAAAACCGCCAATTGTCGCCGTCCGATAGGTAGAGGGAGCCATTCTTAATTCCCAACCGATTGCGCGAGCTTGTTTATCAAAAAAGGCCATTTTTACCCCCGCTTCTACCCGTGCTGTACCCGGTTCGATCGAGATAATTTTTGTTAGTTTGGTTGTGTCTAAAATTACTCCCCCCTGCAAGGGAACACATTGACCATAATTACCTGTACCCGCACCTCTGACTGTTAAAGGAATTTGGTATTTAACGCAGGTTTTAGCGATGTCAATAACTTCTTGGCTATTGTGGGGACGAATGACTAAATCAGCCCGTTTATCTTGCAGTTGTGCCTCTAAAATGGGACTAAAATGATAATAATCTAAGGAAAGTTTCGCTACTTGCCCTGGATCGGTGATAATTTCCAGATGGGCAAGTTCTTGAATGAGATTTTGACAGTTAGATTTCATGGTTAAGTAGAGATTGCTGAAAAAGTGTATTGGTGGGGTTAGGAGTCAGGAGTCAGGAGTCAGGAGTCAGGAGTCAGGAGTCAGGATTCAGGAGTCAGGATTCAGGAGTCAGGAGATTATTTTTATTTATTCTTCCCACACCCCACATCCTACACCCCACACCCCACACCCCACACCCTACACCCCACACCCAATCAGCGATCGCTGGATAAGGAAAAATTAAAAACCGATCGCCTAGGGGATCGGTTTTACTAAGAAGTATAAACTTTTATTAACTTTGTTTGCTGAGAAACTGTTGAGCTTGTCTAATGGCGGCAGCGCCGATGTTGAAGACAGCCCAGCCACCAGCAATAAGCAAAGGGGTTAAAACGATTAACACTCTCCAGTCCATAGATTTCCTTCTCCTCGGTCAGTGCTTAAAAGATTGTTACTTGATTCTCATTTTATATTTATACCCTAATCCGCCCGTTTTGGGAATCCGGTATCAGTAGCTTTTCCCGCATGAACGAGGGCAAGTTTAGCATAGCGCTCGGCGTGTTCGATCAACTCTTGAGCCTCCTGTGGCGAGACTTCCCGGACGCGTTTAGCGGGAATGCCCACCACTAAAGATCGCGGTGGTATATCTTTTGTCACGATACTACCCGCCCCGACAATACTACCCGCCCCGACGCGCACACCATCGAGAATCACTGCCCCAATGCCGATTAAACAACCGCGTTCAATATGGGCTGCGTGAATTACCGCCCGATGCCCGATGGTAACGTAATCTTCAAGGATAGTAATTTTGCCTGGATCTCCGTGTAGGATCGCCCCATCTTGGATATTAGTATAGGCCCCAATTTCGATGCGTTCCACGTCGGCACGCAATACCGCCCCATACCAAACACTTACCCCCACAGCTAGGGAAATATCGCCCATTACCGTGGCATTAGGGGCGATAAAAGCCGCTTGACTGACATCGACAAGGGGCCAGAAATTAGAAGTTGATCTTAAGTTATCTAAAGACATGAAAGGATCTGCACTAAAGTCGAAAGAGAATACCCGTCCAATTTGGTTGGGTATAATATGGATAGGATTATTGGTACAAAGATAGCAATTTTTAGTTTAGGTTCTTCCATGATCAATGCAAGTTTACAATACCCTGTTTTTGGCCCCGATATCCATTGTCCTCACTGTCGGCAGCTAATCCCCGCCCTCACTTTGACGGATACCTATTTGTGTCCGCGCCATGGAGCTTTTGAAGCCGATCCCAAAACGGGAGAGTTGGTTCACTTGCAGTCAGGACGGCATTGGCGACTCTGGAATGGTGAGTGGTATCGTCAACACACCCACCCGGATGGCATTCGTTTTGAGATTCACGAAGCACTCGATCGCCTCTATACTCAAGGATTTAAAGCGACTAAAGTAATTATTGCCAACCGTTATCGCGATCTAGTTAGTTCCTACCTAGAACGTAACACCACTTGGCGCGGTAATGGACCGGGTGAAGCCACTATTCCCCGTCTCTACGGTTTACCAGTAGAATTTAGCCCCGATGCCCCCGATCAACCCTGTTGGGATGTAATTAATTTTGATCTGGAAAAAGAACCGGGGGTTCCCAAACGTTACCCCTATTTTCGTCTTTTTGATTAATCAGTTATCAGTTATCAGTTATCAGTGGACTAAGTACAGGACAAAAATTGTAGGGAATGAAGAAAATCCCGATGATTAGGCAAAGAAGGGTTAAGAATCAGATGACGAAGATGGTCAAAACCTAAGCGAAAAAGACTCTTAGCACGACGACCGTGTTTCTTGAGGGGAA
>NZ_JAPZSO010000118.1:0-7456 GCF_027531715.1 Microcystis sp. LE19-8.1F
ACTTTCAAAGGTTATCGGTTGCGGGAAAAGAGCGGCCAGTTTCTCTAGTTGGACTATCCGATGACTTTGTAAGAGCAGGATTACTATCTGTAAGGTCAAATAGCTCGCCTCGCTAAGGTTTGCCTGTAAGCAAGCCTGATATAATGAAGGTAACATTTTTAATTTTTGAGTGGTTGTCCTAACCACTCTATTTCTTTAGGGGGTCGTTTGGCTAGACTCCCCGCTCTATCTAGCTTGTAGCCCCTCTGTCACCCCTTGAAGTTGTAAACATATATTCGGTTCGTTGTAGAGTTAGGTACTGCCAGGCTATAGAAAAAAGAGGAATTATGAAAATTATTCCACGGAGGTTTTTCCAACTTAAAAATACTGACCAAGCTTTAGGTTTCAAGGCTACGATTGGTTTTTCCGGACGAGGAGCATAGCTCGCTGCAAAAGGGGATTCATTCAATTTCATGGTGAGCAGCTCCATTTCCATATTGAAAATCTTCTACTTTTGATTCGCCGTACACAGTAACGATGGAAAACTTGGTTAATTCAAGGCTAAATTTTTTAACCTGTTCCTGCAATTCTTTCAGTCTTTTTTCTAAATCTTGCATTAGCTCTTTTATTCCCATTTCATTCAGTATTTCTTCCATCATATTGCTATCAGCTAATGAACATGACCAATATGATGATTTTCTTAGTACTGACTTGAATTCCCATTCTAAGTCATTTAATCTGCTGATGGATTTTTGATAATTTCTGACTTGAGCTTCAGCAAATTTTAAGTCTTCTTTAACTGTATTTATTGCCAAGAAATAGGAGGGATTTGGAGCGTTAACAGCCCGAGGATAACTGTGTAGAGATTCTGCTTGTTTCCGAATTTCTTCAAGCTGTTTATCTCTCTCTGATAAACAGTTTTCAAAAGACCGTCGGTGGTCTTCCTGAATTAATTTTATGGATTTATGGAGAGAGCGGCAAGCGACTCTTTGCTGAAGGATTTCAACCATTTTAGATGGTGACAGACTTGCATCTGAGACATAAATAGTCGTCAGTTCGTTTAAATCCTGAGAATTCATCTCGTTAATATTTATCAATCTAATAGTCATTTTATACCTCCTCATAATACTGTTGATATTTTTTTCTAAGTTGTGTAAGCGCTTTTGGGTACACAATAAGACGTCCTTTAAGGATTCCCGTCGCTAAGTTCAATAATCCTGCTAGAATAGGAGCAATAGACATGAACCAGGGCAAATCCTCTCGTTCTAGTAATAAATAAGCGCTCACAATAAACTCAGTGATTAAGTAAATGATACAGCCAAGACGATTAATAATTGAGATGACTGATGTTTCTAAGAAAGGTGCTTCAAAAAGTTGGAACAGATAGATGTATGTTTCCAGTCTCATCGCCCCAAATCGAGTTTTGCTTAGTCTATCTCTCTGAATATTTATCCAATTTAAGGTCGCTTTCGCGAATCCTTTGAGGCGTTCACGCATATACTCCTCGCTAACTTTGTTGTCGAAAAGAATACAGGCTATCAAAGAAACTGGAACGGCAAATAATATCTTTATATCGTCCCAATCCCCCGGCACTAAAACCATAGCCGTGTTAAAATTTAAGAATGCGATGATGCTCGTGGCGAACCAAGAAAAGAAATTATCTTTCAAAGAAGAGAAAGTACCTCTATCCATAAAACTCCTTTAGTACAATTCACAAATTTTAATAATCTGAAAGCGGCAGAACTCGGCTGCGGCAACTCTCCTCTGTGCGATCGCATAGCAAGGAAAGCGTTGTAAGAGGTCTTCCTGGTCCTGGGGATGAAGGTCTTCGGCGATGAGTCGATTAAATTCCTTTGATTGATTGATATTGACTCTTGCTTCCGACTCTGGCCACGGGTTAGATTCTGATTCTCGTTCGGTGTGGCCACTGGCATTAAATACATGGGAACTATTCCAACCGTTGCCCTCAAAGTGAGGGAAATTATCTAATTTTTTCATAATTTTGCCTCAGCTTTTCTTCTAGTTTCTTGGATAGCGTCCTTAATAACAAATTCCACGTCAGTATGAGCATATGTAACTTGGAGACCTTGCAAAGCAGTTTCTAGCTCTAAGCGAAATGATTCGCCGCCGTTGTTTGTAGCATTCAAAATGACTACAGAGCCACCTTTTTCAATGACATTTTTAACGGTAGTTCTCCAATCTTCAGGGCAAGGGGACTCCCCCTCGTTGGTTTCAACGAGAACCAACAAGACACTAGGCTTTTTTGAGGACTGGAAAACCTTGTTAGCTGTCCGAACAGCTGGACAAGTTAAAGTACCCTCTTTTTCGGTGGTGCTTACCGATTCACAGTGTTTTCTGGCCTGATTTGGATTGGTGGGTGTCAGAGTCTCATAAAAGTCTGGCTCACCATTGACTTGAATAACTTTTAATTGATCCCCACGCGAAATGGATTGTATTATGACCTGACAGGTTTTTTTCGTTGTAGCCTGAAACTCTTGATTATTTTGTGCGCTTTCAGAGGTGTCTTTCAAGACAACGATATCGACTGGATTCTTTTGATGGACTAATGAACAAGATGCCAAAGCGATAAGTGTGGAGACACTCATAAATCGAAGGAGCGATCGGTTCAGACTCTTTTTCATAAAATTACAAGGTAATAAAGTTTTCAGACTCAGGGAACTCTATCTTCCCCTGCGTCTTGATTTCGATTAGGCATTAACGTGGAACAATTTCTATTGTTTTATGCCGATGGAATGGGGGGTTTCTCAACATTTTTCGCGGGTTAGACACAATGGCTGAAAATCTACAGTTTTCGTTGAGGTGCGTCGATGCTTTGCCCAGCAAGGCTTTGAGCCTTATGACTGAGGTAACTATTGAGAATTATTATTAATAATGTCTATGCTTTTCAATATCCCACGAAAAATTGCTGTACAATCCTTATACAGCCTAGTTTTGCCAAGCTAGTCTTTTAACTTCTTAGCAAGTTTAATTAATGGAAACTTTTTATGGCCAAACCGTTGCACGACAACGGTTTATCTTTTCTTTTAACTTCTTAGCAAGTTTAATTAATGGAAACCGCCAAGATTTGCTCCTCGGGAAATTTGACAGTGGTTCTTGTATTGTTATCTTTTAACTTCTTAGCAAGTTTAATTAATGGAAACCTTTTATTGCCGTTCCGCAGGGGATTTTTAAATCTCTTTTAACTTCTTAGCAAGTTTAATTAATGGAAACATGGGATTGTGGGATCAATGTTGTCTGGATCAACATCAATCTCTTTTAACTTCTTAGCAAGTTTAATTAATGGAAACCCTTAACAGCTGCTTGGACCATAGGTTTTATGGTATCCAACTTTTAACTTCTTAGCAAGTTTAATTAATGGAAACCTTTTGGATATTTTTAAGTTCGTTTAGGAGCTTGTGGTTGGGCTTTTAACTTCTTAGCAAGTTTAATTAATGGAAACTTCTTTTCGCAGACAACCATATTATTATTTGTTGGGGAACAAACCTTTTAACTTCTTAGCAAGTTTAATTAATGGAAACATTTCCTGAAGTTCTTGTTCTCGATTATTGAAAAGTATCTTTTAACTTCTTAGCAAGTTTAATTAATGGAAACTTTTTCTTGTGATAAGATTTTGCGGTCCTCTATATTCTTTGCGCTTTTAACTTCTTAGCAAGTTTAATTAATGGAAACAAAAACAACTGCTCGATAGCAGTTGATTCTTCCTCTGTTATCTTTTAACTTCTTAGCAAGTTTAATTAATGGAAACAAAATAAAAGATAAGCTCGAGAGCAATATCCAGCAGACTTTTAACTTCTTAGCAAGTTTAATTAATGGAAACACGCGATACGCGCCTGTCCCTCTGCCAACACCGTTCCACTTTTAACTTCTTAGCAAGTTTAATTAATGGAAACCGTTGGGATTGTCGAGAAGTTTTATCCAACCACCTTTGCGGTCGGTGCTTTTAACTTCTTAGCAAGTTTAATTAATGGAAACTTTTGTAGGCTGCGTACAACCAAACGGGGCCCACACAACTTTTAACTTCTTAGCAAGTTTAATTAATGGAAACGTCTTGGCCTGCTTCTGTACTGCCTTCACTTCGGCTTGAGCCTGTCTTTTAACTTCTTAGCAAGTTTAATTAATGGAAACACCTACCACCAAAAGAACACTAGCAACAACAAAAATCTTTCTTTTAACTTCTTAGCAAGTTTAATTAATGGAAACGATGACTTCGCCTCCGTTGGCTACACACCCCTTCTCCAGCAGACTTTTAACTTCTTAGCAAGTTTAATTAATGTGAAGCTAACGATTAGTGAATAAAAAATCTCCTACTTTAATTTTCTAAGGAGATTTTTTTACTAATAAGGGTGAGAGATAAGATTTTGTTTTTTCTAGATTACATAATATTGTGGAGGGGGTTCAGGGTGTTTGCTACCGATAGTTAAAGTTTTTGAGGTAGCATCTTTTGAGAGCCAATAAAATCTAACATTATCTTCTTCTGGTTTAACTTTTTTTTTGACTTTTTCATAAAGTTCTCGCATTTCCGCTAAAGATAAAAAGCACTCAAACACAGAAAACTGTACTCTTTTACCGTATCCTTCCAGAAAGTTAGATAATTTAGTGCGTCTTTTATTGTCAGGAATATCGTAAACAATTAATACTAACATTAGGAGGCTCGAAAGAAAGGTTCATAGGCTATAGATGACAGCAAGCTACGTTTATACAGCCGAATTTGTAATTGAATGGCTTCTCGGTAAGAAATCTGAGATGAAATTTGAGAGTGGGTAACTTTTTCAGTCATTCGCTTCTCAAATTGATTCAGGAATAGTCGTCTCCCCTGTTCAGTTAAATAGATTCCTGGCTTTTCAGTTAAAGATTCAAAATCTTTAGATTTTAGGATAGATTGGTTAAATAAAGTTAACATTAAACTATCAACAATGGGCGACCGAAATTCTTCCATTAAATCGAAAGCTAAATAAGGTTTTTTCTTTTCACCATAATGAAAGTTACCTAAATAAGGAGAAAGACCTTCAGCAATAATTAAACTGAGAACATTGTTAAATAAAAGAGTGTAGCCAAAGCTTAAAAGAGCATTAACTGGATCGGTAGGAGGTTGACGATGACGTTGAGAAAAATTAAAGTCTGGGTTGATTATTAATTGTCCCAAAGCGGAAAAATAGCGAGCAGCACTAATCCCTTCGTAACCTCGTAAACTGTCAATATTATCTACCAACTTTAAAGCTTCAAGATCGGTATTAATCCCTAAAATTGCCTGTTCAATGTCTAAAATATTGCGCTGACGATTTAATCTTAGTAATAACTGTTTAGAATTGATTAACTTGCCTCGAACAATAGCTTTGGATGTATTCAATTGAAATTGGTGATCATTCTGGTGTTGAAACTGTAGTAATTCCACATTCAAATTAGATGCTTCTTTACTCCAAAGGTGTCCTTTATATCGCCCAGAAAGACTGAGGAACAAGACAGTAATTCGTGATTCTAAACAGGTAGCGATCGCTGGAGTAGATAAATTAATATTGCCAAACAGAAGAATTCTTTCCACATCTCGAATGGGGACTTCTATTTTATCCTTGTCTGGTACATGAATAAGAAACCGAAACTGTTCTTTCAACAAGCTTGTTCCCTGTTCTAGTAAATATAATGTAGCCATTGTCTGATTCCAAACATTTTTTTGAGGACGTGGCGCAACTTGTATTTGTTGTTGCTTTGGATTGGAAGTATTAGTGAGGGTTTTAATTTCCACAGAAGACATGATTAATTGCTGAGATATTTCTTCTTTTTCTGGTTGTAACTCTTCTGCGTCTGAACTTTTTTTTTCCAGTTGATAAATATTCGCCGACTCTCTGTGTTTTCCGATCTCCTTGTTTTTTCTTGGGTTTATCTACAGGAAAGATAGCATTTTCTAAAAAGCCATGACCTAAAAAACAAAACCCGTGTTCAAAGTCAGTAATTTGGGTTTTATCACGATTAATATTGAGCTTAAGAGAATCAAGTAGATCAACAACTTCCGAGTAAGCTTGTCTAATTCTTTCTTGAGTACGAGCTAAAATTAAAAAATCATCTGCATAGCGTACTAATTTAATATCCGAATTAGCAATAGTGTGATCAAATTTATCTAAATAGATATTAGCAAGCAAAGGAGAAATAACCGAGCCTTGAGGTATTCCTTTCTTTGGTAAATTCAATCCTTGCTCGCTTAATATGCCTGAAGAAATCCAAGCTTTGATCAGACATAAAATACCAGGGTGATCGATATATTGACGTAATTGGACAAGCAATATCTGATGATCGATATTATCGAAATACTGAACGATATCTGCATCTAACACCCATCGATATCCGAGATCACGCCAATCAGCGACTTTTTCTACCGCCTGAATATAAGATAGATTAGGACGATAAGCAAAACTACAAGGAGAAAAATGAGGTTCAACCAGAGGAGCAAGCACATTTAAAAGAGCTTGTTGAACAATTCGTTCTCTAACGGTTGGAATTCTTAATTCTCGCCATTTACCTCCTTCTTTAGGAATTTTGACTTGTTTGTAAGGGTGAGGGCAATAAGTGCTATTAGCGACTGCTTCTCTTAATTGAACAAGATTAAAATCTTGATTTTGAGCAAAATCATCAATGGTTTCAGCGTCAACTCCCGCACAACCGTTATTTTCTTTGACTTTCAACCAAGCTTGTTGGAAGTTAGACAAATTTAGAAAGTCGTTAACGATGGTTATCATCAGGCAAATCCCAAGAAAAATAGAATCAAGATGATTCTATAAATCTCTCGGAATGACCTCTTTCCCTAATCAACCCCTTCCTTATTCGGATAGAGACTGGAGTTTAGAATAAAGCCACTCAAGAGTAAGCTAGGTAAGGACTTGAGAAATTGGAGTATCTTCTAGGTTCTGTGTGAAAATGGTATAATGATAATACAGAACAGTAGGTCGGTTATATGGATAAATTTTAATCAACTCCTCAATTTATCAAATGTAACAGGTTCTTCGGTTTGTGTTGTACAATGGACTGGGGTTATAAGAGATGAAACCCTTATAGAGAAAGACGTTTGGCGATTTTTATCAAGTATTTTTGTCTAGAGCGAACTAATCAATTAAATTTTTTGCCAGATAAGGATTTAGCCGATTTCTGCCCCCTGATCGAATCATACCAAGTAACTAAGAACCGTGGCTCTTCGTTACCCTTTATGCTAAATCAACATACAAGATGCCAAGATAACATACTTCTAACCCAAAAATTCCGAAAGTTTCTAAAGCCATAGCCTCTCCGTTTTATTAGTTTAAGTTTATTGTTGATTCCCTCGACCACCCCATTCGTTGTCCTTCGCTCGAAATAACTAATGATTTCTCCAAACCAGTTTCGGATTGTTTGACAACTCTTGGTAAAAACACTGGAGGATTTTGCCAACCATTCCGAGATGGATAGCATTCCCTCTGTCGGATTCTCTGAG
>NZ_JAPZSO010000029.1:0-7733 GCF_027531715.1 Microcystis sp. LE19-8.1F
CTGGCACCATGCCATCCTAGATGGGGTTGAAGGGCTTGCTTTAAGGCGCTATACTGATTCATAGGGTTTTCGAGATTAGTGCTATTTCTCATAAAACCCTACTCCCGCCTACTTTTCAAGCTTTTTGTCCTGTACTTAGACCGTCCGACACTGATAAAGAGAAAATTCATCAAGAATTTAACCAAAATTATCAACTACAACTCGCAGCCATTGAAGCCCAATATAAGGCACAACTCACCGCCAAAGAGACGGAAATTGCCATCTATCGCCAACAAAGTGTTGATATGATGGAAATTACCAAAACCCTCGCCAACCGTCCCATTAATGTAGAAGCAAAAGCCATGAGCAACAGTAATGACAGTTCCCGGAATACTACCATCCGCGATATTAATAATTCCGCCGTCAATTTCGGCGAAATCATCGGCGATGTAACTAATACCATTAACCAAATTGCAGCCGATGCTTCCCCAGAAAATGCCCAACTTAAAGCCTTACTGCAAGAACTAACCCAGGCGATTGAAATTGACAGCCATTTAGATGAAGAGGAAAAAGCCGAAGCCGCCAACCAAGTGAAAAAGATTGCCCAAGCTAGTCAAAATCCTGATGATGCCGGACTGCAAAAGAAAGCCCAACGAGCAGTTAATTTGCTCGAAACAACTGCTAAAGCTTTGGAACCTGCCAGCAAACTTGCCCAAGCCTCTCAAAAAGCCTTACCGATAATTTTGAAAACATTAGGCTTCTGATAGGTTTGTAGTTGCGCTTTAGCGCAGTTCTAGTTAGGGCTATAGCATCGACTTGCCGCACTTTTTTTTAGTCCAAACTTGCGCCATTTCTAACATATTAGTAACTCCAATAAAGAATCATCCTCAAGATAACAAATCGATGGCAATTGTCGATGATAGCTGAGATTCTATCACTTGATGACCGAGATTAACCGGTCGAGCATTTCCCTCTACCGGCGCGCAATAACGGGGAATTGGGCTAGAAACGAGGCTTATATGACGGTCACTCACCGCTAATCCATGGCTAGGATCATAGCCTTTCCAGCCGCCCCCCGGCAAGTACACCTCTACCCAAGCGTGTAAATGTCTTTCTCCTTGGTCTAAATCTCCTTCTTGATAGCCACTGACAAAACGGGAAGCTAATCCCACACAGCGACACACATCCATAAATAAAACCACAAAATCGCGACAGGAACCCTGCTTATTTTTCCAAGTGTTTCCGGGTAGATAGGGTTCTCCAGTAAGACGAATAATTTGCTGACAATTGCGGTAAATTTTGTCATTAAGATTAAACAGGAAAGATAGCACCTGTCCCTCAGTTTCCTGCATAATTTCTTGGGCTAATGCTGCCACATCGGGGTCATTAGCTAACCCATAAAATTGTCTGTAGGGTTGTAATTGACTGTGGAGAGAAATGGGATAATCAAAGGGTAAACAGGTCGCCCAAGGTTCCAACAAATACTGAAAAGGATTAACCCCATGGGTTTCTACTTCACTGACCACATCAATCAATAATTCTTCCGTCGGTTGATTAAACCAAATTTGTAAACAAGAATTGCCATCGAGGTCGATAATATTAGTTATTGTTAAAGGTTCCGGGTTAATTTTGAGTGTGAACTCTCGCAAAGTTTGCCCACCATCGGATTTTGGTCGCAAGCGCAGCAGATGGGGTGATAAAATCACGGGTTGATTATAGAAATAGTTAGTTTGATGCCGAATGTGATAACGCATTAAGTTGTTAATTGGGATTGATATTGAAAGTTATTTACTGGCAGAGGTGAGGCAAGTTCGGGATTAAAAACAAAGAAAGTTTCTGTCATTTTTATTCCCACATCATTAACTCTTTTTTGAATATGGTCGAGGAATTCATGCAATCCCATTTCAATAACATCCTCGATAGTTAGATAACTCATTTCGGCACAAAGTCGCCCTAAACTTCTTTCTACTGAATTGCCCCAAGTTCCTACAGGAGTACCGGTAACTTGATGCAAACAGTGGTCTAATTCCCGCAGACAAAAGTGAATTGAGCGAGGAAATTCTCGATTAAGAATTAAAAATTCGGCCACGTCACTAGGAGTAATCCGTCGTTGACATTTACGATACATTTCGTAGGCACTCACCGACCGCAGTAAAGCAATCCATTGAATTTGGTCTAGAGAAGTTCCTACCCATTGAGCGGAAGGTAAGAGATAATAGTATTTAACATCAAGAATTCTGGCGGTTTTATCGGCGCGTTCCTGTAATCTTCCCATAACGCCAAAATGCCAACCTTCATTATGAGTCATCGTTGCATCCATCACCCCTGCAAAACGGTGACTAGCCAATTTAACTTGGGTAAAAAAGTTCGGTAAAGTAGTTTGAGGATGGTAAGAGGAAGCATCTTTTACCATTAAGAAAAAACCATTAACCTGTTCCCACATTTCCGAAGAAATAATCTCGCGAACTGACCGAGCATTTTCTCGCGCCCAGCGCAAACAAGAGATAATTGAACTACTATATTCCGTGTCAAATGTCAAGAAATTGATCACATTTTCTGCGGTGGCTGTGCCGTAACGTTTCTTGAATTGTTCTAAATCTCCCGTGGTTAAAACCAAAGGTTCCCACTGTTGCAAAACACTGGTAGGTACATCTAACATTAAATTAAGGTTAACATCCATAAACCGGGCGACATTTTCTGCCCGTTCAATATAGCGATTTAACCAATAAATTGAATCGGCAACTCTACTAAGCATAATTAACCAGGAAAAAGTGAAAAGGGTAGGGTGGATTGGGCGAAAATAATTTATGCACTCGACTCATGATTTAATTTTGGCCGTAACCCAGCAAAATTTTGATTATTGTCTTGATTACTTGGTTAAAACCCAAGTGTCCTTACTGCCACCACCTTGAGAGGAATTAACCACTAAAGAACCCTTTTTCAAAGCCACGCGAGTTAACCCCCCGGGATGCACATAAATTTCATCGCCACGATGGAGAATATAGGGACGTAAATCCACATGACGACCTTCAACTTCCGTGTCAATTAAAGTGGGAACCCTAGAAAGACTTAACACCGGTTGAGCGATATAATTGCGGGGATTAGCGGCAATGCGTGGGGCGAATTCTGCCCTTTGTTCGGGGGTAGCTTGAGAACCGACTAACATCCCATAACCTCCCGACTCATTAGCGGCTTTCACAACTAACTTATCGAGATTATTTAAGACATAATCTAAGTCCTTTTCTCGCCAACAAAGATAGGTAGGAACGTTATTTAAAATCGCTTCTTCTCCCAGATAATAACGAATCATATCGGGGACAAAAGCATAAATAACCTTATCATCGGCGACTCCCGTACCCGGGGCATTAGCTAAAGCGACGCGACCTTCCTGGAAAACTTTTAATAACCCTGGTACACCTAACATCGAATCGGGACGAAAAACCGCCGGATCTAAAAAGTCATCATCGAGGCGACGATATACCACATCTACCCGTCTTAACCCCTTGGTGGTTTTCATTTGTAGATAACCATCAAAGACGACTAAATCACGCCCTTCCACCAATTCTACCCCCATTTGTTGGGCGATAAAAGAATGTTCAAAGTAGGCAGAATTATAGGTTCCGGGGGTTAAAACCACCACGGTGGGATTAGGTAATTGGGCTGGGGCTAAATTGAGGAGAGTTTCCAACAGATGGGAAGGATAATCATCCACCGGTTTAACATTCATTGTCTGGAAAATATCGGGGAAAGTGCTTTTCATTACCCGACGATTTTCCAGGACATAGGAAATACCGGAAGGAACCCGCAAATTATCCTCTAAAACGTACCATTGACCATCTTTATCGCGGACTAAATCGGTCCCCGTGATGTGACACCAGATACCTCCGGCGGGTTTCAGTCCCAGACAGGGTTTCAGAAATCCCGTCGCCGAGGCGATTAATTCGGGGGGAATAATGCCATCTTTAATGATTAACTGGTCATTGTAGATATCGGAGAGAAAAAGATTGAGAGCTTTGATGCGTTGTTTCAGTCCTCTTTCTAAATAATCCCAGTCCTCAGCCGAGACAATTCGGGGAATAATATCAAAAGGAAAGATTTTTTCCACCCCTTGATTGTCGCTATAGACATTGAAAGTCACCCCCAATTCAAACAGGGCCGACTGAGCGGTTTCCCGGTGTTGTTGAAGTTCTCGGGGCGGCAGATTCTGCAACCATTTGATTAAAGGGGACGCGTGGGGACGAGGTTGACCATCATCCAAGAATAGTTCGTCGTAGAAGCCTTCGGGATCGTAGGTATTTAATAGCACGCTGACCTCATTCCATACCTTACCTATTCCCAGTGTCGGACAATTGGCCCGATTTTTTGTAGTCTAGGAGACATTTTAAGGGAAATTTTAGAAAGTTAGCGGTTTGGCAGACAGCGATCGCCGATTGCTCCCCACCGGTGGAGAAACCTGACAAGAGCGAGAATTAGCCCTGAAAACTGTGTTACATTTTTTAAAGGTCAAACCTTAAATCTTTCATTTTTCTTACTGGTTACGCGATGTTTACCAAACAAGTAACGGATTCTAAAGCCTATCAATGGTTTCAGGAACGCTTAGAAATTCAAGGGATCGCTGATGATATCAGCACCAAATACGTTCCCCCCCACGTTAATATCTTCTACTGTCTTGGTGGTATCACCCTTGTGTGCTTCGTGATCCAGTTTGCCACTGGTTTCGCCATGACCTTCTACTACAAACCCACCGTAGCAGAGGCCCTCTCCTCGGTACAGTACATCATGAACGAAGTTAACTTTGGCTGGTTAATTCGTTCTATCCATCGCTGGTCTGCCAGTATGATGGTCTTAATGATGATCCTGCACGTTTTCCGCGTTTACCTGACCGGTGGCTTCAAAAAACCTCGGGAATTAACCTGGGTCACTGGGGTTGTCCTGGCCGTGATCACCGTTAGCTTCGGTGTCACCGGTTACTCCTTACCCTGGGATCAGGTGGGTTACTGGGCGGTTAAAATTGTTTCCGGTGTACCTGCTGCTATTCCCGTCGTCGGTGATCAACTCGTCACCCTGATGCGCGGTAGCGAAAGCGTCGGTCAAGCAACTTTAACCCGTTTCTACAGCTTACATACCTTTGTACTACCCTGGTCGATCGCGGTCTTCATGTTGCTACATTTCTTGATGATCCGTAAACAAGGCATTTCTGGGCCTCTATAATTCAGAAAAATATCTCTGTCGATCCGAAATCATTTTTAGGAGACATTATCCATGTCCACATTAAAAAAGCCCGATCTCAGCGATCCCGCTCTGCGCGCTAAGTTGGCTAAAGGTATGGGTCACAACTACTACGGTGAACCCGCTTGGCCCAACGATCTCCTCTATGTCTTCCCGGTGGTTATCTTCGGTACGATCGGACTCTGCACCGGTTTAGCGATTATGGATCCCACCATGATCGGTGAACCTGCCGATCCTTTCGCTACTCCCCTAGAAATTCTGCCAGAGTGGTATCTTTATCCCGTTTTCCAAATTCTCCGTATTCTTCCTAACAAACTCTTAGGTATCGCTTGCATGGCCGGCGTTCCCCTAGGCTTGATGTTAGTTCCCTTTATTGAAAGCGTCAATAAATTCCAAAATCCCTTCCGTCGTCCCGTCGCTACCGCTATCTTCCTATTTGGTACTGTGGTCACGATTTGGTTAGGTATTGGTGCCACTTTCCCCATCGATATATCTTTAACTCTCGGTTTGTTCTAAGTTACTGAACTCCGGCAGTTTTTTGCCCACGCTTGTGATTCCTGACTTGGGAAGAGCGATCGTGGGCAATTTTAATTGGGGTTTGCGGCAAAAAGTTTTTCTTGGGGGCAGGCTGTGGGGTGTGGGGTGTGGGGTGTAGGGTTTTACCGATTTTCAGGTGGTCAACTACCTAATTTTCAGGGAAAAAGTCCAGGGATTTTCCCCCTGATCACTCCCAGTCCGGTACTTTTTGATTGACAAAAAGTCTAAAAGTCTTACCCAACAAGGTTTTTAGATTTATTCAGCCAACCCTAATTGTGATTTCTTCTATCGGGTAATTTGTTGTACCAAAGCGATGACATCGCTGCGACTGAGTTTTTCCTTACCTAAAGCTAGGACTTCGAGAGTGCCATGGGCTAAAGCGAGGGGAATCTTACAAAAATCAAGTGCTGGCCCTTTCGGCAGCGATTGAGTGTAATAATCGGCTAATTTCAGATTACGACGGGCATAATTATGAATATCACCAATTGTCCAACCCTGGGGCAGAAAACTTACCCCTCGGCGCAGATCCTCGCCATGGTTGCGGGCAATATTAACCGCTTGTAAACCCCGACCAAAACCGATGGCATAACTGCGATTAGTTTGAGTGCCATCGTACCAATTCCAGAGGTCAGACAGCAATAAACCCACGGCACCGGCCACACTAAAGGTATATTGATCTAATTCTATTTCTGTGCGAATATCCCAGTTATTCCCAGCCCAGTAGGCCATGCGATCGGCCATGGCCGCCGTGGCATCCCAGACCCGGGGGGCGATCGAATCCGGTGCTAACAGGGCCCATTCTCCAATTCTCAGGGTTACTTCTGGCAAAATCTCCCGATGGACTAAGCCAAAAGCAAAGTCCTCTTTGGTGGAATTTTCAGTACCTGCTTGTAAATTCAGGCTAATTTGTCTTAATATCTGCGATTTACTGAAGTTATCTAGGTCGGGATGGTCTTCTACTTCATCGATCGCCCTCATACAGAGATAAGCTGAGGCTACCGCCTCGAGCAGACGATCCGGTAAACGACTTATGGGAATATAAAAAGTTCGACTCGTTTCTTGCAGAATCGTTAAAGCATTATCGCGCAAATTCATTCAGTCCACTCCTCACGCCAACTTAGGTAACTACGAGTTAAACCAATCAGACAGATCGGTTTAGGTATTCCGATGTTCCTAAGACAAAGTTGCTGTCTATTGTAGTATGATTATTCAAAATTTCGAGATTATTCTCGAAAAAATCAACCTTTAGGGTCTTCTTGACAATTTTTCTTTCTGGGATATGTGAGGGATAATTACGGCAATTTTTCGAGATTACAAGCTTAAAAAGTAGTTTTTGCCCGTTTTTAAGCAGTATTTTGCGGCTTCATGGCAGGGATTGAAAGGAGGTCACTTGTAAAACTGGACCGATCATGGCCAGAGTCATCAGATCTGAACGAATTTCACCCATAACTGTCACTTTTGCCTTTTTTTGGGTTAATTCGGCGGGAGGGTTCATTAATTCGTAGGTTTGACCGTTATCAGCAATTAATGCCCAAGTTCCTGTGCCTATTTCGATTCTTTTTACCTGACCGGTTACACTAATACTCATGCTTTAATTTCCTTCATCGAGGCGATCGCAATTGGCCCCACTGTTACAAGCATTCTATCGATATCTTTCCTAGTCATTGATTGCCAATTTTGCCAGACTTTAACCCCATAAATCAGTTTTTTTTATCTAAAAAGCGATCGCTACTTCCGCCACCACTGCCAAGAGGGATGCCACAGCCGCTAAAATTATTATTTCTCGATCGGATTGTCTCATAACTATCTGAGTATAAATTACTAATCCTAGTCTATACCACATCTAACCTATAGCGTTTTTCAGTCTGCTGAGGTACAAAAGTTATGGGTTTTAGGCAAAAGGCAAGAGGCAAAAGTCAAAAGGGAAGAAAAATATGTGTACCTCACTAGCTTATAGCGGTGTGCAGTCGTATTAGGTACAGTGTCAC
>NZ_JAPZSO010000197.1:0-8727 GCF_027531715.1 Microcystis sp. LE19-8.1F
CTAGAGGCATGGATACTACTCTCCCACAGTAGCCGCTCTTTTCTACGCCTTTTTAGATTATCAGATTTTGTCCCCCCCTGAACTAGGGTTGATTCATTGTAGGGTTGATTCATGAATCAACCCTACCCCCTGAACAGTTACGTCACATCTTTTTGTAAAGAATCGATTTTTCCCTCAATCCGCATCAAGATAGTTTCTAGGGAATAAGTAACCGTTTCCTGAGATTGATTCATTTGTTCAAGACCTTTTAGTTAATTGTTGCCCTAGAAAAGCAATTATGCTTCGGATTTTGCCATATCGCGAATGATATCACCGCGAGTGATAATACCAATTACTTTGTGGGTTTCTTCCTCAATCACCGGTAAACGACGCACATGACGATCGTACATTAACGAGGCCGCTTCTTTCAAAGGGCGGTCAGCCGTGATACTAATAGGTTTATCGGTCATTACTTCCCCCACGGTTTGACCGAGAGCTTTATGGAGTAATTTCTCGTGACGGCTAGGATTTTGTAGATAGATGACGCTATCGAGGAGCATAATGTAAGGAGGAGCTTCTACTCCCGTTTCCTGCCACATGAGGTCAGTTTCGGAGATAACCCCAATCAGTCGCATATTGTCATCCACCACGGGTAAACCACTAAACCGCTTTTCGGCCAAAATTTTCACTGCTTCGGATAGAGAAGTGTTAGCGGTGACGGTGATGGGATTGGGAGTCATGATATCGGCAACTGTTTTCGTCATCTTAGCGACCTGCGACAATAATGCTTTCTCTCTCCATCTTATCATTAGGGTAATCAGTCACCGCTTAATTATGACTATTCTTCAATCTTCGGGCGAGAAAATGGTATAACATAAAAAGGAAATGGGATATTAATTTAGTTAGTTGACAAGGAAAAAGAAAAATGATCGCTCAACCTCAATACCCAGAAAGAATGACCCCGGAAGAGTATCTAGAATGGGACGCTACCCAGGAATGTCGCCATGAATATATTGATGGGGAAATTATCGCCATGACCGGGGGTAGTCTGCCCCATAATGATATTACCTTGAATTTTTATACGGCTTTAAGACTTCATCTCCGTCCGCGAGGCTGTCGAGTCAATGTATCTGATGTGAAAGTCCAAGCTAATAATAGTCGTTATTTTTATCCCGATTTGGTGATTAGTTGCGATTCTAGGGATAGAGAATCTCGTAATTTTATTCAACATCCACAAGTGATTATTGAAGTGCTTTCCCCCAGCACAGGAAACTATGATCGCACTAAAAAGTTACAATATTATCGTCAGATTGCCAGTTTACAAGAATACGTTTTAGTCGATCCCGAATCGATCAGTGTTGAGGTTTATCGTCGCGGTGAAGATAAAATTTGGTTTTACTGCGCTTATAGTCAAGGGGAAGAAATTATTCTATCTAGTCTCGATTTTCACTGTGCGATCGAGTTAATCTATGAAGGGATAAGTTTCGATTAAAGAAAGTTTACAAAAAGGTCAAACATTCCTAAACTTAAAATAAATACGTCCCGATTGTTTCGATAAATTCTATGTTACCGCCCCTATTAGTCCTTGATCCCTTGTTAGAAAACTGGTTACGAGAAGATCTCGGTAGAGGCGATCGCACCACCCAAGCAATTTTCTTCGGTCATGCTAAAATCGGTCAAGCTACTTGGATTGCCAAAGAAGCGGGAGTTATTGCCGGTTTACCCGTAGCTGAACGAGTTTTTCAACTGCTTAACCCCACTATTCACTTTACCCCCACCGTTGCCGAAGGGGAATTCTGCCCCAAGTCTAAAGTTATTGCCGAGATAGAAGGTTCCCTCGATGCGCTGTTAATTGGGGAAAGAGTCGCTTTAAATCTTGCTATGCGCTTGAGTGGGATTGCTAGTGCCACTCGCAAATATGTGGAGAAAATTGCCGATTTATCGACAAGATTGGTGGATACTCGCAAAACTACCCCCGGATTGCGAATTTTAGAAAAATATGCCTCCGGTATCGGTGGCGCTATTAACCATCGTTTGGGGTTAGATGATGCAATTATGATTAAAGATAATCATATTCAAGCAGCCGGCAGCATCGAGGAAGCAGTGCGTCGTGTACGGCAAAATATGCCCTATCCTCTCACAATTGAGGTAGAAACCAGCCAATTAGAAGAAGTGAATCAGGCCCTACAGCAGCAGGTAGAGATCATTATGTTAGATAATATGGATTTAGAGATGATGCAAACTGCTGTGGAGATGATCCGCAATTTTAATAGTAAAACCAAAATAGAAGCATCGGGAAATATTACCCTCGATCGCATTCGCAACGTTGCCGAAACAGGAGTAGATTATATTTCCACTAGCGCCCCGATTACCCGTTCTACTTGGTTAGATATTAGTATGAGAATTGATTAAAAGGCTATATCAGTTATCAGTTATCAGTTATCAGTTATCAGTTATCAGTTATCAGTTATCAGTTATCAGTTATCAGTTATCAGTTTTGATCACTGACTCCTATCTATTCTAACCTCGATCGCATCGCCAATATTTAGGTGTAATTGCTTTTGGGCGCTACCACTATTGACGGCAATTTCTAACCCCCCGTGACTACCGATAAAAGCGACTATTTCTCCGGAAGGAACATCACTGTAGGTGTTTTTTGCGGGGATAATTTTTGGCCCCAACTGCACTGACCAATTTTTTCCCTCTAGGAGATAATCGGGAATATTGCTGATTAAATTGCCGAAAATGTCAATATATTGAATTTGACCCCTGATTTTATCTTCCTCGATTTGCGGAACAGCGATCGCTAATTGTTGCAAGCTATCGGGATCAATAATCTCACCTAACATTTCTAGGGGTACTCCCCGGGACAAATAAGCGGCCACAGGAGCAAAAATATCACGACCGTGAAAAGTAGTGCTAGGGTTAGGGGTGCGCCAATAGGAAGAATTATTGAGATTAACGGCGGATATAGCGGTAGATTGGCTTAAAATGCCACTAAATAAACCATTATCTGGACCAACTAAATAACCACCGGCAAAACGAATCCCTACCCCGCGTCTTTTGCTTCCTACCCCCGGATCTATAACTGCCAGATGAATAGTGCCTTGGGGAAAATATTGATAGGCATTCAGGAGGATAAAACGACCAGCGTAAAGGTCTTGGGGCGAAATTTGATGATTCAGGTCGATAGTGCGAGCATGGGGGGCAATTCCCGCTATTACTCCCTTGATAATGCCCACATAACCGTCCCGTAGTCCAAAATCGCTAGTAAGGGTTATCAGTGCCTGTTCCGTCATTGACTTGTCACTAAGGTGGCCAACAGCTTTAATAAATCTTAACGCTAAATTCAGTAGCTAAAGATACAGTTTACCAAGGAGAATGTTATGATTTAGATATAAGGTAAGTTAAGTCGCTCAAAAGTCTGTCCATCATGAACAAAAATCGTCAGCAAGTCCTAACACAGGCCACCGTCGCTCATAGAGAAACACTCCGCAGAAATTTACAACACCGACTGGAAGTAGCTAGAGCGCAGGGAAATGAAGCTTTAGTACGTCAATTGGAAGCAGAGGCGGCCTATTTACACCTTCGTTAGATTTAATCGGTGTTTAGTCATAGTCTAGTTGTCGGTTTCTAGTGATCGGTATGCCGATCACTTTTTTTGGGCGAATTTTTTTTAATTGCTGATATCTTAACTGGCAATCCCTAAAATAGAAAGAATAGTAGTTTACAGATCAAATAATTATGGCTTTTTTCCGGCAATATATCGCCCCGCTCCTGACTATCTTCGTGTTTTTAGTTGCTCTGGTTGCCACTGGCATCCGGATTTTTTTACCGGCAGATTTAGCGGCACCCGCTCCGATCGAGCCATCCCTGGGCATAATTTTCTCTTATCCTTGGCATGGCTAACCTTCCCGAAGATTATCGGCTGCGACTGGGAAAAACGAGCGATCGCTATCTACTAATTAATTTTCTCACCCGCACCTATGAAGAATTTTTTCCCGAACAAAAAAACCTCTCCCATCTAGCTGATACAGTCAGACAGTTTTTTTGCCTCGATACTCCCCTGTGGATCGTCGAAGCACAACAAACAGCGATCGCTTGTCTCTGGATGGGGAGCGCCGTCGATCAGGTGACAGGCGATCGCTATGGTCATATTTTCCTAATTTACGTCGATCCCCAGCATCGTCGCCAAGGTATCGCCAGCGCACTAATCGATCGAGCTAAGGATTGGGCAAAAAGTCGCGGACAAACCCGCATCGGTTTACAAGTCTTCATCAATAACGACAATGCTCTCAATCTCTACCAAAATCTCGGCTTTCAAACTCGCTCTTTGCTGATGTTGAAAAATATTTAAAAACTTTCAGGAGACAGGAGACAGGAGTTAGGAGACAGGAGACAGGAGTTAGGAGTCAGTCCCGATGAAAAAATTTTCACCCCCACAGATGAAAGAGGTTTCCTTCCCCACACCCCACACCCCACACCCTACTGATTACTGTTCACTGATCACTGAAAAGCCGCCAACCCCTGACTCATCAAGGATTACTCAGGATACTGATGCGGACTTTTTCACCATTTTGCAAAGGTTTACTACTATTGACGACGAAACGCTCCCCCGGTTCAAGTCCAGTGAGAATTTCTACTTGACCGTCGAGCGCTTGACCGAGACGAACGGGACGTTTTTGCACTTGCGAGTTAGACTCGGAAAGGACGAAAATGGCCGAGGATTCCCCCTGACCGACAATTGCTGTTTCGGGAACAATCACCTGAGGGGCAGAATTATTATTAAACCGCACCCGGGCCAATAATCCCCCTTTGATTAAACCATCCCCATTGGGTAGAGCAATCTCCACGGGAATCCGCCGGGCCGTGCCTTGGCTGAGGGGAAAAATCCTGGTGATGCGACCGGAAAAATTTCTCTCACCGAAAGCATCAAGGCTGACATTAACCTTTTGTCCTAAATTAATCGTTTTTAAATCCAATTCCGATAATAATACTACCACCTTGACCTGTTGAAAATCGCCAATTTTGAGGACTTCATCGCCGATACTGACTAAATCCCCCGGCTCTTTCAGTTTTTCGATCACTATCCCCGTCGCTGGTGATTTAAGAATAGCGTAGGCCTGACGTTGTTGTTCCTGAGCGATGACCGATTTTTGGGCGGCAATTCTGCCGATAATTGCCGCCACTACCTGCTCCTCGACTTTAATTCTCGATCGCGCGCTATTAACGGCTTTTAAAGCCACTGCCGCCGTGGTTTGGGCTGTTTCGCCCTGTTGCAGGGGAATCGCCCCTTCTAGGGCTAATTTTTGCAGGCGAGCGGCATCATTTTTGGCCTGTTGGTATTGTAGTTGTAGGCGCTCCACTTCAATTTCAGCGTTACTGACTTCAATTCTCGCCCGGGCTAATTCTGCTTCTAGAGACGATAGGGCAGCCTTTTCTTGTCGGACAACGGTGGCAAGGAGACGATCATCAACACGAGCGAGGATTTGCCCTAATTGCACCTCATCTCCCACATCAACGACGAGATTGAGTAACTGACCCGTGGCTTGCGATCGCAGAGAAACGACTTTTAAAGGTCGGGTAGTTCCCGTGTAATCGAGATTGCGTCCGCTGGTTGCCGGTTTAGCCGTGGTGACGTTGACGGTAGTAGTACGGGCTGCTGGTGGCGGTGGTTGGGTTTCTGTCTGGGGAGAACAACTCGCACTTAAGGATAAGATAACCAGAGCGGAAAGGATAATCGGAGTCGATCCCATGGGGATAGTCCTAGTAGAAAGCCGCTTTTGAGTCGATGGTCGCTTATTCTTCGTCCCAAGCTTCTACCGCTACCACTTCGCTGAGAGGGTCTTGCATGGAGAAACCGAAATCGAGCAACTCTTGCTTCCAGTATACCCACTCATCTCCGTATAAAAGAGCCAGTTTCCAGATACTATCGCTAGGTTTGACTACTTTTGCATCTATCCACTTGCTAACCTTGCGTTGAAACTTCACCATCGGGTGAGCTACAGCTTGTTTGGTCATAAATTCAATTGCTATGAAAACTTCGGATTCTGCGCTTCCCGACTAAACTAACTCAAGACTAAAACTTTTGCCATTACAAAGGAGCGAGAAGCGCGTTTATTAACTTACTTGTACACCGGCTCTCTGGTTTTAGGCAAGTCTTTTTAACCAAAAGTACGGTAATTACTACTATAGATTACTATAACTGGAGGCCACAATCATGGAACCGATGCCTAGATCGGTGAAAATTTCCAGTAAAAGGGCGTGGGGAAGACGACCATCGATAATATGAGCGGCCTGAACTCCCTGGGCTAGCGATCGCACACAGCAGCCAACTTTGGGAATCATCCCGCCGGCAACGATGCCTTTTTCAATCAACTCCCGGGCCTGTTGGATATCCAATTTAGCCAATAAAGTGGAAGGATCCTTGTAATTCTCTAAAATTCCAGCTGTATCGGTCATCAAAATCAGTTTAGCTGCCCCTAAAGCCGCCGCTATTTCTCCGGCTACCGTATCGGCATTGATATTATGAGCTTGGCCGGTTTCATCGGCGGCCACACTGGAAATCACGGGAATATAGCCACTATTAACCAAGGATTCGACGACGCTAGTATCGACACTGCTGACTTCTCCCACAAAACCAATGCCCTCTTTACCCACGGGACGAGCAGTGATCAGATTACCATCCTTACCGCATAATCCTACCGCTTTACCGCCGGCTTGATTGATCAGGGCAACAATTTCTTTATTGACGCGTCCCACCAGCACCATTTCTACCACATCCATGGTGTCGGCATCGGTGACGCGTAAACCGTCTTTAAATTGGGGTTCAATGCCTAATTTATCCAGCCAACTATTGATTTCAGGACCGCCGCCGTGGACAATAACGGGACGAACCCCTACACAGGAGAGAAAAACGATATCTCGCATGACCGTGTCTTTGATATCGCTGTTATTCATGGCCGCGCCACCGTATTTAACCACTACGGTACGACCGCGAAATTCTTGAATATAGGGTAGGGCCTCGCTGAGGATTTTCACCCGTTGGGCATCGTTTTCGTGGGTATTATTGTTCATGGGTTTTTTTACCTGTCTGATTCAGTGACCAGTTTAGCGGTTTCGGGTTTGACAAAAACTGTTCACCTTGAACGGATTTCTAGAAAGTCTTAGAGTTACAGAATTTTTCCACGCAACGGACAAAAATCTCCACTCCCATGGCTAACACCGATTCATCAAAATCAAAGCGGGGATGATGGTGGGGATAGGTTAATCCTAATTCGGGATTGGCGGACCCCAAGAAGAAATAACAGCCCGGTACTTCCTGTAAAAAGAAGGACATATCTTCCCCTCCCATGGTTTGACATTCGGGAACGATTCCGGCTGGGGTTTCCACCACTTGTGCGGCGATTGAGCGCACTAATTCCGCCATCTGATCATGATTGATTACCGGGGGATACAATTGCCAGTAATCGAATTGATAACTAGCCCCCTGACTTTGACAGATGCCCGCGATAATTTCTTCCATCCGTTGTCGGAAATAGCCCCCTAACTGGGGATTGAAATAGCGCACTGTCCCACTGAGATTAGCACTATCGGCGATCACGTTTCTAGCGGTTCCCGCCGCTAATTTACCCACAGTCACTACGGCGGCATCGAGGGGGTTGAGGTTGCGGGCGACGATAGTTTGCAAGGCGTTGACGATTTGGGCCGCCACCAGTAGTGAATCGACGGTTTGATGGGGAATTGCCCCGTGGCCGCCCCGGCCTTGAATCTGGAGATCGAAACATTCCACCGCCGCCATTAAGGGACCATTTTTCACGCCCACTGTCCCTAAAGGCATATTATTCCAGAGATGCAGCCCGATAATTCCGTCCACGTCGGGATTTTTCAGCACTCCCCCTTCGATCATCGGTTTCGCCCCCCCCGGCCCCTCTTCGGCGGGTTGGAAAATAATTTTTACTGTCCCCTTGACATCGTGACGGTTTTGTGCTATATAAACTGCCGTGCCGAGGGCGATGGCTGTGTGACCATCGTGACCACAGGCGTGCATTTGGCCCGGATGTTGGGAACGATAGGGGACTTGGTTTTCTTCGGCGATCGGTAGTGCATCCATATCGGCCCGCAGGGCTAAAACTGGCCCCGGTTGACTGCCTTCGATGATGGCGACAATTCCGGTGCCGGCGATGCCGGTTTGATGGTCAATTCCGTATTTAGTCAGGGTTTGACTGATTAAGGAGGCGGTGAGATGTTCTTGAAAGCCTAGTTCTGGTTTTTGGTGTATTTGTCGGCGCCAGTGGACTAATTGCGGCTGCAGGCAACGAATGGCAAGGCGAATTTGAGCGCAATTTAAGCTATTAGGAACGGGAAAGGAGGAAATCATCAGGTTCGGACGGCTAGTTTTTTTGAGCACCGATTTCTAGTTTAACGTCGGTCGTCGGTCGTCGGTCGTCGGTCGTCAGGATTCAGGAGATTGCCTTTATTTATTCTCCCTTCTCCCCACACCCCACACCCCACACCCCACACCCCACACCCCACACCCCACACCCCACACCCTTCTCCCCACACCCCACACCCCACACCCTTCTCCCCACACCCCACACCCCACACCCCACTCCCCACACCCCACACCCCACACCCCACACCCCACTCCCCACACCCCACACCCCACTCCCCACACCCCACACCCTTCTCCCCACACCCCACACCCCACACCCCACACCCTTCTCCCCACACCCCACTCCCCACACC
>NZ_JAPZSO010000044.1:0-17467 GCF_027531715.1 Microcystis sp. LE19-8.1F
TTTTGCTGTGACCAGTAAACAGTGAACTAAAAATTCAAATCTGATCCCTGATAGCTGTCCCGGAGTCCCCGTCTCCTGACGACCGTCTCCTGACGACCGTCTCCTGTCTCGACTAGGAAATTAATTTTGCACGACTACTTAAAACTATTTCCCCTAGGAAAACAAAATTCTCTCGCTTGCGTCTAGATCGATAAAATAAATGCAAGTACGATCTCCATAACAACGCACTCTATTTATGAATCTAAAATCATCCTTAAAATTTACCCTACTGTTTTCACTTCTGGGGGGTTGTCTCCTGACTACACCTAGTCAAGCGACTCTCTTTGAACAACGAGAAGTTAATCAAGAGGATTTTATCGCTATTGCCCGACCCTACGGTAACGGTAAATACGATTTACTGATTTTGCAACAAATCCCAGGAAAACGCCAATGTTGGGCGGTAAATGGCACAGAACCGACCATTGTTCAGCCTCTGCTCCTCGATTTCGATTTTACCGGCAGTTGTGAACGGGCCACCGACAGTAACGGTTATTCCCTTCGCATTCAGGGCAAAGATTACGGTTTAGAATACCTGCTGCGTATCGTACAACGCAACGGGGAATTAGTCCTCGTGGGAACCCCCCGCAATCCCAGGCAATCGGAGGTAATTATTGGACGGACAAAAGGTTTAGGGACCGGTTTAATGCAAATTTATCTCATCGATGGCTGGCGCTTTACTAAACGCAGTCTAGCCAGTCAAAATCTCAGTCATATCTATCTAACTGCCGATAGTCCCAATTTCAATCCTCCCCCGGAATTACTCGCGGGTACCCAATCGTCTATCCCCCCCACACCCCTCCCCAGAGAATCCGTCAAAGCAGAAACACCGGTTAATCCTGCTGCTAATCCCGAAGTGCGAGAATATACCTTTACGGCTGCAGAAACAGCAGTACAGAGCAATCCTCGGCCAGGGGTCACTAATCCAGTACCAGAGCCAAATTTTACGCCACAGACCCCTGTTACCCCTAATTTACCTCCCCTGACTCCTCCCCTTCGACTTGGCTCAGGGCAAGCCAATGCTCAGAATAATAATGCAATTGTACCACCCCCGCCGCCGCGCAACCTAGGCAATCAGAGAAGTTTATCGGATGTGATTACTTTTAATCGACCGGCTGCTAATCCCAGTAGTGGTAATATGAGCAATAGTGGCCGCAAAGGCTTTAAAGTAGTAATTGAAGCTAAAACCGAAAGCGATCGCACTAAGGTTCGTTCTCTCTATCCCGACGCTTTCCCCACTTCCCACCAAGGTCGTCGCGTCTGGCAAATAGGCGCGTTTAGCAGTCGCGATAAGGCTGAAAACGCTTTACAAACTCTTGCCCCCCTGCGCGGATCGATCGTACCATTTTAGCCTTTAAAAATTGTTAGATGCCCCCCTTATTAAGGGGGGATTAAGGGGGGATCGGCACCCCCCTTATCAAGGGGGGCAGGGGGGATCGAACCCAAAATCTATCGTTTAATTAGAACCACTTACTTAACTGATAACATGGAAATATCGGAACTAAAAAAAGGTATCGAGATAGTAGGATTGCGCCTGGGTAAAACCCAGGACTATCTTTGACTTACCCACTTTAAGGGCGAAAATTAAAGACTTAGAACAGGTGGCAGCCGTCCCCACTTTTTGGGATAATCCCGATACTGCTCAAAAAACCCTGCAAGAACTAAACGAATGTAAATCTTCTTTAGAAACCTATCAGGGTTGGTGTGAACAATTAGAAGATACCAAGGCAATTATCGAGTTATTAGAATTAGAGTCCGATCGAACTTTACTAGAAGAAGCGACGGACAATTTAACTCATTTACAGCATGACCTCGATCATTGGGAATTGCAACAGCTTTTAAATGGTCCCTACGACCCAAAAGGAGCAGTTTTAACGATTAATGCGGGGGCCGGGGGAACCGATGCCCAGGATTGGACAGAAATGCTCCTGAGAATGTATTCTCGCTGGGCCGAGAAACAGGGTTATAAAGTCACTTTAGCGGAAATATCAGAAGGAGATGAAGCGGGAATTAAATCGGTGACAATTGAAATTGCCGGAACTTATGCTTACGGTTATCTGAAAGGAGAAAAAGGCACCCATCGGTTAGTAAGAATATCCCCTTTTAATGCTAATGGTAAACGTCAAACCAGTTTCGCCGGGGTGGAAGTGATGCCAATTTTGGGCGATGATGCGGTGAGGGTAGAAATTCCCGATAAAGATTTAGAAATTACCACCACTAGATCGGGGGGAAAAGGTGGACAAAATGTTAATAAAGTGGAAACTGCCGTGCGTGTAGTTCATCTTCCCACAGGTATCGCTGTGCGTTGTACCCAAGAGCGATCGCAATTACAAAATAAAGAAAAAGCCCTAGCTTTATTAAAGGCGAAATTGTTAATTATCGCTCGGGAACAACAGGCTCAAGCGATCGCCGAAATTCGCGGCGATATGGTGGAGGCCGCTTGGGGCAATCAAATCCGTAACTATGTTTTTCATCCCTATCAATTGGTTAAGGATCTCCGCAGTAATGTGGAAACCACTGATGTTAGCGGGGTAATGAATGGGGATTTAGATAGCTTTATTGAAGCCTATTTACGTTTGGGCGGGAACAGTGCGGGTTATACTGATTCCTAAGATGAGAGCAGCTCTATTTTCTTGCAAATTCTGTTCTTATTGCTTGTTAAGCTATTTGTCCTCTACTAAGAAGAAAAATCAATGGTTATTATCGAGATTACCAATGTGGAAGAAATATTGAGCGCAAAAATTGGCTCTTTCGCCGCTAAAATCGTCCAAGCTCTAGCAGATGATGAAGGGAAAGTGGAAGAGGTTCTCATCAAAGAATTACAGGCTAATTTTCAGGAAAGGGGGATTAAAGCTAATCTGTTTAGCGTCACTGGGTTAGATATGCTCGGCAATGGCAGGCTAGAAGTTAACGTTAATGTTCGTTCTGCTAATATGATGTCCTAAGAGATAAAATCGCCAATGGTTGGGTTAAATATAGTTAAACCCAACCTTATTTTGGTAGTTACCATCAAAAGCAATGGCAGCGAAGATCGAGGTTATAATAAACCAACAAAATGTAACGGTCCTTGACCGGTAATTAATTCGATAATAATTGCCAGAAAACCGATCATCGCTAATCGACCATTCCACACCTCAGCTGCCGTTGTCATCCCCCATTCCCAACGCTCCTGGGGATACATTTTCATATTCGCTTTCGGATGGGTAATTTGCTCGAAAGTGGTGGGTTTTTCCTCTAAGGATTTGACCACTAACTGGGAGAGAGATTCGATAAACATCGGGTGAGTGTTAAGAGCCGGTACTCGCTGAAAATGTTCAATTCCCGCTTCTTCCGCCACTTCTCGGTACTCTATATCAATTTCTTGCAGAGTTTCGATATGTTCCGAGACAAAGCTAATCGGCACGACCAGTAAATGCTTAATTCCCTGCTCTCCCAACCCTTTTAAAGCATCTTCAGTATAGGGTTTTAGCCATTCCACCGGACCGACGCGACTTTGATAGGCTAAAGTGTACTGATTGGGTCGGTTTAGCGTACGCATGATCGCCCTAGTGCATTCTTCAATTTCCCTTTGATAAGGATCTCCCGCTTCCTCCACATAACTTTGGGGGACACCATGGGCGCTAAAAAAGATATGTACTTGGTCAGGATTAGGACACTGCTCTAATTCTCGCGCAATCAGATCCGCCATAGCGCTCAGATAAGTGGGATGATCGTACCAAGAGGGGATGAGAGTATATTCCGTCAAACGCAGATAGGGATCCTGCTGCCACATTTCCTCCAGTACACGAAAACTGGAACCACTGGTGCTGATGGAAAATTGGGGATAAAGGGGAAGAATAACCAATTTTTTGATATGATCCCGTTTAATCCGCTCGATCGCCTCTTCGGTGAAGGGATTCCAGTAACGCATCCCGATATAAACGCTCACCTCGCGCCCCATTTCCGCGAGACGTTGTTGCAGTGCCGTGGCCTGTGCTTCCGTAATCTTGAGTAAAGGGGAGCCACCACCAATCTGACGGTAATTTTCCCTGGATTTACTCGCTCTTAGCGTCGATATTAACCAAGCTAACGGTTTTTGTAATCCTTTGATCGGTAAACGGATGATCTCTGGGTCAGAAAAAAGGTTAAATAGAAAAGGACGCACATCCTCTAACCGCTCCGGCCCACCCAAATTTAATAATAAAACGCCAACGCGACCCATAGTGTTAACAGATAATTTTTAAATTTTCAGATTCTTTACCAAGTTTAACAATATATCGGTGGAACCGTTAAAACAAATTACAGGCTACAGAGAACTTAATCAAATCTTGGAGGTTGATCTTGGCTACAATTTTACGTCCCCTCAGTTATCAATATCAATGGCTTTACGATGGTATCTCCCGTCTGGCTGCCCTAGCGGTGGGTGGGGAGTCCTGTTTTCGGCAATTGGCCCTAGAAGGTTTAAAAATCGCTAAAAATGACCCTATCCTCGATCTCTGTTGTGGTGCGGGTCAAACCACCCGTTATTTAGTACCCCTATCCGATCGCTGTACCGGTTTAGATGTCTCTTTCCGGGCCCTGGAGCGAGCTAGTTTAGCGGTGCCGCAAGCGCATTATGTGGAGGGATTAGCCGAAAAAATGCCCTTTAGTGCCGGAGAATTCGCCCTTGTGCATACTAGCACCGCTCTCCACGAAATGGAACCGGAGCAGTTACAGGAAATCCTTAAAGAAGTGTATCGAGTTCTCAGACCGGGGGGAATTTTTGCCCTCGTGGATTTTCATCGACCCACTAACCCGCTTTTTTGGCCTTCTTTGGCCCTATTTTTGCAATTATTTGAAACCCATACCGCTTGGCAATTTATCGATACGGATCTGATCCAATCTTTACAGGCGCTCGGTTTTCGTGATTGTCAACAAAAATTATACGCTGGTGGCAGTTTACAGGTGATTCAAGCGGCCAAGTGAAGGGATTGACCGGGGAAGATTTTCAGAGGCAGTCGGTCATTTATACTAAATAAGGCAACGGTTTTTTGATCAAGCTGAGTTTGATCGACTCAGTGCCAGTTATTTTTGAGAAGTTAATGACTAGAGCAAAAATTCTACAACCTGATTTAATTTTAGGGGATACGATTCTCGGTCTCAGTCTGGAGATTTTGAGTCAGCGTCAGATTAAGGGATTGATTCTCGATGTGGACGATACCCTTGTTCCCCTCCAGGAAACCACGGTTTCTGAGGATTTACAGCGTTGGGTCGATTCCTTGCGTCTTTATCTACCGATTTGGTTGGTCAGCAATAATCTGAGTGAAAATCGGATCGGTGCGATCGCTGATAATTTACAACTTCCCTACCTTCTCGGTGCGGTGAAACCCTCTCGACGCAAACTTCGGCAAGCGATGGCAGCCATGGGACTTCCCCCCCAACAAATTGCTATGGTTGGCGATCGCTTGTTTACCGATGTTTTAGCGGGAAATCGTCTGGGAATGTTTACCATTCTGGTGAAACCAATGGTAAATCCCTTGACGGGGGGGCAAGCTTATCCAATCCACGATTTTGAGGTGTGGATATCACAAATTCTCGGCGTTTCCCTCCATCCGCAGCATTACTTAATCAAACCTGACCAATCCTCACAAAAGTAAATATTAAAAAATAATTAAGTATAGAGGGAAATAGCGAAAAGTAGGAGATACTATAGATAATTTGAAATGAGGTCAGCCAAGATAAAGACCTTAAATATATGAAAGTCAGTAGATAGACGGTGCCAGTTTTTGCGGATATACGCCAAAAGCTGGTGCTACTGTTTTTTAGTTTTATCTGTTTGGATGTCATACTAAATCCGGTTATTAAAAACTGATTATTTATTCTCCGTTTTGCAAGAGTGCCTCTTGCCTCTTGCAAGAGTGCCTCTTGCCTGTCCTGATATGTAGCCTATACTCAACGGATTTAGATCACATTACCGTGCGGTCTTATCGAAAAAATCAATCATTGCCCGAAGAAGATCAAACCAGAGGATGATAGGCTGAAATCTCCCCCCCCTTGCCACCCCGACGTCGGGGGGGTTGGGGTGGTGTTGCCTCTTGCAAGAGTGCCTCTTGCCTGATCCCAACAAGCAATTTAAATTCTTAACAGCTTATGACCCTAGATATTATCCCCGAAGGGGAAGAACGCAAAGTGGAAGCTGTCAGTAGTGCCGCTATTGATGGTGCGCCGATCGCCTATATTGTCGTCTTAGCCGCCATTGTCACTACCCTTTCTTTTATTCCCTTCTCGATTGTCCTCGCTTCCGGCGGTAGTATGCCCCTCAGTCAAGCGGTTTTTCCCCTCTTGGGTTGGTTACTCGGCCCGATCGCTGGAGCGATCGCTGGTGGCATCGGGGCCTTAATTGGGGCTTTCCTCGCCCCCTACACGGCAGGAATTCCCGCTATTTCGGTCTTTGGGGCAATTATAGCCAGTTTTGTGGCGGGAACGATGGTTTTAGGCAAAAAACGCCGTTATTGGTGGTTAGGATTAACGTTAATTTTTCTGATTCCCCTGTTTATCTACGCTAACCGGGCGATCGGACTGAACGGCATTTCGCCACGAATCTTTATTGCTGGGGCTTTCGTCGATTGGTCGGCTTTGGTATTATTTATCCTACCAACCCGGACTCTTTTTACCCATTGGATCAAAGGTAGCAATTTTGTCCTAGTAGCGGCGGGAATTTTTGGGGGTACCTGGACCGCCAGCGGCCTCTCCCATTTAGGGGTCGTCGCCATTACCTACTCGATTTTTAACTGGCCCGAAGAAGTCTGGATCGCTTTAATTGGGATCGTTCCCGTAGAAAATCTGATTCGTTCCTTTGTCGGTATGGTGATCGGTTGTGGTGTGATTGCCGGTTTACGGGCGATCGGTCTGGTCAAATCAAGAGAGGCGATCTACTAAAATGGAAATAATCGGCTAACAGTTATAAATAAACTTTTGCGCCGAATCATCAAGAGTATGCCTAAGAGATTTATTTCCGTCATCCTACTCTTTGGTGCCCTCGGTTTCGTCACCGTCGGCGATATTTTTTTGCCTCGACCTTGGAGTAGCTATAGCCGCAATACCAGAGAACAAATTAATCGGTTGATAGTGTCCCTAATGCCCAAACCCACCCCAGAACCCCCCAGTCAGCAGAGGGAGACGCAACAGGAAGAATTCCTGCGTCGCGTCCAACCCTCCACCGAAAAAAAAGAGAACTAGCGTTTTAGCCAACTCATCATCGCCCGCAGATCTTGGCCGACTTCTTCGATCGAATGTTCTGCCTCTTGACGACGCATCGCAGTGAATCCAGGTTTACCTGCTTGATTTTCGAGGACAAACTCTCTGGCGAATTGTCCCGATTGAATTTCCCGGAGGATTTTTCGCATTTCGGCCTTAGTCGCTTCCGTCACCACCCGCGGACCGCGAGTATAGTCACCGTACTCGGCTGTATTGGAAATACTATCGCGCATTTTGGCCAAACCGCCCTCGACGATCAGATCGACGATCAGTTTTACCTCGTGTAAACACTCAAAATAGGCTAATTCGGGCTGATAACCGGCTTCCACGAGGGTTTCAAAGCCAGCTTTAATTAAAGCGCTTAAACCGCCGCATAATACTGCCTGTTCGCCAAAAAGGTCGGTTTCTGTCTCCTCGCGGAAAGTGGTTTCCAAAACCCCGGCCCGAGTGCCACCGATACCTTTAGCGTAGGCCATTGCCCGATCGCGTGCTTGGCCGGTAGCATCTTGATAGACGGCGAATAAACAGGGGACCCCTTGACCTTGTTCGTAGGTGCGACGGACGAGATGGCCAGGTCCTTTGGGAGCAACCATAACCACATCGACATTATCTGGGGGAACCACTTGACCGAAATGAATATTAAAGCCGTGGGCAAAAGATAACACCTTGCCTGCGCTTAAATTCGGGGCAATTTCGTTGATATAAATCGTTTTCTGCACTTCATCTGGTAAGAGGATCATGATCCAGTCGGCAATTTTAGCGGCTTCGGCCACATCATAAACCGGAATACCAGCTTCTTTGGCTTTGATTGCCGATTTACTGCCGGGATATAGACCAACAATCACATTAACGCCACTATCCTTGAGATTTAATGCGTGGGCATGACCCTGGGAACCATAACCAATAATAGCGATCGTTTTTCCCGCTAATAAATCTAAATTGGCATCCTCATCATAGTACATTCGTGCCATCGAACTCGCTCCTTAACTTCTTTTGTCACTGTGCAAACTCCTAATTATACGGGAAAATCACGCCCGTCAGAAGCATTTGATCGCCGGTTTCCTGAAGTCACGAAAAAATAGTGTCTAGAAAAAATGAACTAGGCTAATCCGCTTCGCGCTTGATTAGCTTTGGAAACGCTAATCTCACAGATTTTGTGCTTTTGACGCTTCCTTTGGCAGACTTACCGTTTGAGTCCTGACGGCTCGACTAGGCAACGGGAGTGTCAACATCCACGTCTGACGACGCTAAGCTGTTCGTAATTTAAATTGCTTGTTGAGACGAGGCAAGAGGCAAGAGGCAAAAGGCAACAGTAAAGGGATTGGGGGCGGTTCGGCTAATCTAAGAGTAAGCGGTTTAAATGCGTCTTAGCTTAGTTCCTAACACCGTGGCTAAATATTTAGTTTTAGCCAGAAATATCTAAGGGGACAAAACCTAATTGACCAATTGTCAATAGAGTTTTAGCTGCACTCACCCTGAGACTTTCTTGAGTATTTATATTTAGTGAATTGTTCGGCTTTTTCTGTCTTTTCCTTTGTCTTTTTCCACCTGCGGAATTTGGGTTGTATTGATTCGGACAATACCCGATGAGCCTTTTTCTGTTAAATCTTGAGGAGTCGTGCGTTTCATTTTTGAATTGGCGTTGTTTTACTCCCTGATGGAAAAAGTCCTGAGCAGTTGAGGCAGCATTGACTTAAGCGATCGCATTTAAAGGTAAAGATTAAACGGGCCGAATGTTTTAGGTTTACCTTGAGTTTATTGCTGTAATTCTTTCAACAAATCTAAGACTTTTTGAGCTTTTGCCGTGTCACCCTGTTGCCGATATAAATTGGCTGCTTTTTGCAAGTCGGCGATCGCTTTTTGACGGTTTCCTGACATTCCATAGACAAGCCCTCGCAGGTTGTAAGCATCAGCATAGTTAGGATCGAGGCGAAGAGTTTGGGTGTAGTCGGCGATCGCTTTTTGATATTCTTTTAATTGACCATAGGCATTACCTCGAAAAAGGTAAGCACTAGCATCGTTAGGATTGAGACGTATCACCAGGTTAAAACCTGCGATCGCTTGCACAAAATCTCCTTTTTTCCATTCCTCTATTCCCTTATTTAAAAAGAACTGGGCAAAGGCTAGTTTAGAATTAGGGTTTGATCGCATGCTATCGATCAAATCCTGAGTTACTTTGATTAAATCTATGGTTGTCTGGTATGCTTCTGTATCTCCCTGTTTTTGAAGTAATTCTGCCGCTTTTCGTAGCTCTGTGATCTGATTTTCTAAATCTCCTAAACCCTTATATGCCATTGCCCTGCCCATGTAAGCTGGAGCATAGTCGGGTTTGAGTTGAATCGCTTGGCTAAAATCGACAATTGCACCATCAAAATCTGCTTTGTCATATTTATCCATCGCCTGAACAAAAAAATTCTCAGCAGTGCTTCCATTGGAAAAATATTGAGCGAGTACGTTAGTATTGGAGATACTTTGTTGAGGTGTTCTTAATTTATTCTGAGCAATTTCTCGGCCCCTAATTGCTTGAGTGAAATTAGGATTCAGTCGTATTGCTGGATCATAATCGGCGATCGCTTTTTGAGAATCTCCCAATTTATCATACAAAGTTGCTCGGTTATAGTAAGCTGCTGCTGAATTGGGATTAAAGCGAATAAATTGGTTATAATCAGCCAGGGATTGGTCATATTGCTGTAAACGACTATAGGCAATTCCTCTGTTGCCATAGGCTTGAGCATAGTTAGGATTAAGACGAATGGCTTCATTAAAATTATTAATGGCAGCCTCTAGATCACCTTGTTGTAATCTTTTTACTCCCTGATTGAAAAAGTCCAGAGCAGTTGAGGCAGCATTGACTTTAGCGAGCGCATTTAAAGGTAAAGATTGAACGGGACCAGGGAGAGAAAGGAAGCCTAAACCGAGACAGAGGGTGATTAAGATAGAGAAAGGACGGAGAAACATGATTGATTTTCCCTGGCAATGTTTTAGGTTTACGTTGAGTTTATTTTTGTATTATTTTAATAACTTCTAAGATTTCTTGAACTTTTGTCTTGAGGAGTCCTGCGTTTCATTTTTGAATTGGCGGGCCGTGAAAATGCCTCTTAGCTTAAAACCCGATGCCCGACACCCGACACCCTGCCCCCACGAAAAACTTTTTGCCGCAAACCCTAACTAGGGAAAGCTGACTTGATCTAGTGGAGTAGAAAAAAAGGGGGGGGTAATGGCCAATTTTTAGCTTGGACTTGGTTCTTTCACCAAAATTGATTACAATGTCACCATCAATAGGCACTTCCTCTCCTCTCACCCCCTCGAGATTAACCTCGAGCTGAACAAAGATAATCGGGTTACGGCGGTTCCTCTATCTATCTGGCACAGACAACTCCTTATTGGATAAGCCTTGACCCTTAGAAGATGTACCAGACTGAGCCTGAATCCGCCGTAGCGAGTACAGGAATAGGTTCTCTACTCCTCGATTTTCACCTTTTCTGGGTAATTTACCCAGTCAAGATCGTTTATAGACTGATTTACTGCCTTGATCGGGACTAGATGAAATCAGGTCAAAAAATTGTTTGCTTTGTTAATCACCAATTCCCTTAGAGCTGCCGAGGAAAATCTATGGTAAGTTTTTTTAAGAAGCTGTTGACAAGAAAATCTCCAGGTGTTGGCTTAGAGATTACCCCAGAGCGCATTAACGTCGCTCAGATCGCCAAACAGGGACAAAACTATAAATTAGTTAAATATTGTTCGTCGGATATCCCGGAAGGCATCTTTGAGGAGGGAAAAATCGCCGATTCCCCCGCTTTAGCGCAATTAATCCAAGAATTACTCAAGGAAAATCAAATTACTAGCAAACAAGTCGCTACTGGTGTCCCCATGCGCGAGTCAATTATCCGGATTATCCCCATTCCCTCGGAATTGGACGATCAGGAATTGCACGATACAGTCTTAAATCATGAGGCCAGTTTATATCTGCCCTATCCTCGCGAGGAAGTGGATCTCGACTACCAAAAACTGGGCTACTTTCAGGGTGAAGACGGGATTGAAAAGGTACAAGTCTTATTAGTTGCCACTCGTCGGGAAATCACCGATGCCTATAGGTCAACCTTCCAACAGGCAGGATTACAGGTAGATGTGCTAGAAATTAATAGTTTTGCCCTAATTCGGACAATTCGCGAACAGTTGCGACAATTTAGTTCCAATGAAGCCGTCGTGATTGTCGATATAGAATTTGATAACACGGAAATTGCCATCGTGGTGGATGGAGTTCCCCAATTTTCTCGCACTGTCCCCATCGGTACTTTCCAGCTACAAAATGCCATGGCCAGGGCGCTGAATTTGCCCACCTCTCGCAGTCCTGAGATTCTTTTGGGGATGACAATCCCGATTACTGGCTTTGATAGTCTTAGCACCAATACTGGCACTTCGCAAGTCTCTACTAACGCTGGGATAATGGCACTGATGCGGGTTTTAGGAGAATTAACCGATGAATTGCGGCGATCGATTAACTTCTATGTTAACCAAAGTGAGCAACTGGAAATCGTCCAGTTACTTTTAGCCGGTCCCGGGGGGGGAATAGCACAACTAGACGAGTATTTTACCCGACATCTCAGCGTCCCCACCATGCCAATCGATCCGATCGCAGCGCTAAACTTAGATATCAATCAAGAGATTCCCAATACCCGAAGACCGGGGTTAGGAACAGTTCTCGGTTTAGGATTACGGGAGGTATAGACAAAAATTATGTATAGTCTTGACGTTAATTTTCTCAAGGATCGCCATCTTAAGCAAACGGGCGAAAAAACCACCGCGGACAAGATGCCCACCGCTATTAACCTGAGTAAACAAAAACCCCTGTTGATCGGTGTGGGAGTGGGGGCCGGATTATTGGCCCTGACGGGATTACTCGGTTTAATCGTCGGTTGGCAAACCAGCGCAACTCAGGCCACAATTCAGACACTGGACGGGAAATTAGGTCAACTGCAAGGCCAAAGTAAAAAAATAGAGGATTTAAAAGGGCAATTAACGGCGGTAGAAGCAGAAAATCAAGCTCTGGTAACTGTATTCAATCAGATTAGGCCTTGGTCAGCCATTCTCCAAGAAATTCGTCTACAAACTCCCCCTAGTGTCCAGCTAACCAGTCTGCAACAGGTGGATGTTCCCGCAAACCCGGGGCAAGGGCAACCGAATCCGGCTACTCAGTTAAAAATTAGTGGTTTTGCCAGTAGTTACGAAGCAGTCAATGATTATCTCTTAACCCTACAAGCTTCTCCTTTTTTACAGGGTAAGAAAACGGTGATCGAAAGTGCTGCCCTGGCCGATTTGCCCGTACAGGTGGCCAATGAGTACAAAAATATTAGTGTTAGTTTCCCCCAAGCGGTTCAATTTGTGATCACCGCCCAATTAAGTGATACCCCCGCTACTGAACAACTGAAACAGCTGAAACGTAATGGAGCGGAAGGAGTTGTCACTAGGATTAATACCCTCAAAGACCAAGGAGCCATTCAACCATGACCTTTACTGAAGAATACATTGCCAATGAGGACAGGGAATTAGAGGAACTTGACCAGTATCCCACCGCTTTCGGGATAACTTTTACTCCCCGCAATAGTGGCATCACCGCTGGTGTGGTGGGTTTACTTGGCTCCCTCTATCTGCTTTTTAACTGGGTGATACCCGCTTATAGTATCTTGCAGCAACTGCAAATCGATAAAGATAGCAAACAACAACAGGTAGATCAACAAACAAGCGGTCTCGGTGCCACGGAATTCCAAAAAATCGAGAGTCAGTTGCAACAAAAAGAGGCAACTAAACAGCAAATTCTGGCGCTTTTTGCTCAAGAAAAGAACTTAAGCACAATTCTCTTAGATATTAGCAAGATATTTAAGTCTCACAATGTTAAGCTGATTAGTTTCCAGCCCCAAGGACTAGAGCCGGTGCTGGTCTCCGATAGTTCCCTCGGTAGTGCGGTTAATAATAAGCTCAAGCGTCAAACTTTTAACGTCAAGATCGAAGGGAACTATACTAACAGCCAAAAGGTGATTCGGGATTTAGAAAGATTACAACCGCTGATTTTGCTGAATAGTCTCAATACCCAGATGGAAAAGGAAGGATCGGCGGTTAAAGTGGTTAGTACCGGTAACAATAAAGCCACTATCGAGCGCCAAGGCGATCAACCCGTTACTACCACCTTTCTTCTCAATGTGATTATTCCTCTCAATGCTGAAGAATTGGCGAAATTAGCACCGCCCCCCCCCGCTGAAGGTCAACCACCCGCCGAAGGTCAACCCGCCGCTAGTCCGCCCCAATAGGAGAACTTTCAATGATTAAATAGTCTTGATTCCATTGTCAGTATTGCGTTTTTTATCCGTTGAATCCCCTAATTGTGAGGAGTGAAATTAAAGTGAATCAGTCTCGCTATGCCCTGTTTATCCCGCAAATTGCCTCGTTTTTATTGATGGCTCCCCTGAGCGCCTTGGCCGAAACCCCCGAATCCTTCGATGGTTCAGAGTTAAAATCTAGTACATCAAAAATTGAATTTTCGCAAGAGTTTAGTCAAGAAAATTTACAAAAAAGACCTAAGAATTTCGTTCCCACCCCCGATGCCGTACAAAAGGAAATCAGCGATCGCATTTTAGCCAGTGAAAAACTGCTCGCCCAAAGTGCGCCCCTTGTTCCCAACCCGGAAATTATCATTCAAGGCGCCCCCCAAGCTCCCGGCGCTCCCACCCTACCGCGAGCCGTCGCCCCACCGGTGGGAGACATTGCCATCTCTAACATCGATGCTAGTGCCGAAAAGGTCAAATTTGATCGCAATGTCACCGTACCTCGTGTTTTACTCCGGGAAGCTTCCGCTAGAGAAGTGTTAATGACCCTTGCTAACATTGCTGGTTATAACGTCGTTTTCACCAGCGCCCAGGGGGAAGCTAACGCCACTTCTCAGACAGTTTCCTTGGAATTTACTAACGAATCGGTGGAAAGCATTTTTAACGCCGTGTTGTTAGTTTCCGGATTACAGGCCAACCGTCAGGGTACAACTATCTTTGTTGGGGCGCAATTACCCCAAGGCGCTCGCAATCTGATTAGCCGCACCCTGCGTCTCAACCAAGTTAAAGCTGTCGCCGCCGCCATTTTCCTCGCCACCCAAGGGGCAGAATACCAGCGTTTAGTTACCCAAACCGAGGATATCGTCGATCCCCTCACCGGACGGGTGACTGGTCGCCGGGATACTCCTCCCACCCTAGAGCCACTGGCCCCCCAAAACACAGAAGGCTCAAAAGCGGCCTTACTTTTAACTGGTTTAAGAATCGCCGCCGATGATCGCCTTAATTCTATCAATTTAATCGGCGAACCCCGCCAAGTCCAGATCGCCACATCTTTATTAACCCAACTGGATGCCCGTCGCCGTCAGGTAGTGGTCAATGTGAAAGTTATTGATGTCAACCTGCTCAATACCGACAGTTTTAGCAGTAGTTTTTCCTTCGGTTTTAACGATGGTTTCTTCGTTCAAGATAACGGGGCAGCAGTGCTGAACTTTGGTAATATGAACCCACCCACTAGCTCAACTGTAGGCAGACCGGGGGCTTTTGCACAGCCTGTTGTACCGATTTTTGATATCATATCGGGTACGGGGACAGCAGAAATTCAACCTTTTTTTGACATTCAGAATGGCGCTCCCTTTGGGCGTGTTAACCGGGGACCGAATGACTTTTCAGGGGGTCTGACACCCTACTCGCGCCCTAGTTTTGGTCGCACTGTTAACCCCTTCCAACCCGGATTGAGTGATATTACTATTGACCCAGAGACGGGAATAATAGAGTATGAATACGAGCCCCCGACCCTCTTCCAATATCCCCAAAAATTCCTGATGACCCTGCAAGCGTCAATTCAGACAGGAAATGCCAAGATTCTCACCGATCCCTCGCTGGTGGTGCAGGAAGGTCAACAGGCCACCGTTAAGCTGACCGAGAAAGTGCTAGAAAGTGTTAACACACAGGTGGATCCTCTCAGTGGCGTACGCACCACTACCCCTGTACTGGCCGATGCTGGATTAACTTTAGCGGTAAACATCGATCAGGTGGATGATAACGGCTTTATTTCCCTGTCCGTTAGTCCCACTGTTGCCACTCCGGGGTCTCCAATTGAATTTGATAGCGGTGGTCTCACAGTCAACACCCTTACCCCCCTGATTCGTCGGGAATTAACTTCTGGGGTGATTCGTCTCCGGGATGGACAGAGTTTAATTCTTTCCGGCATTATCCAAGAGCGCCAACAGACTAACGAGACAAAAGTGCCGATTTTAGGCGATATTCCCATTTTAGGGGCTTTATTCCGCAGTCGTAGCAATAGCAATACTCGCAGCGAGGTGATCATTCTCCTCACTCCCAAAATCATCGAAGATACGGCCACCTCTACCCTCGGCATCAACTATCAACCTGGCCAAGACGCGGCGGAAATGCTTCAGCGTCAAGGTTTCCCCGTACAACCGCGACAGTAATCAGTAATTAGTTATCAGTAATCAGTAATCAGTAATCAGCTATATATTTTTAGGGATTGCCAATGATAGTGACCAACAGTGCGAGTGACTATTTTAATTATGAAAGTTTGACTGGAATCCAGATCAAGCAGCCTTAAACTTGAAAAAATACGGTGTGTCATTCAGGGTTATGGTGATGAGCAAATATTATCGAGGAAAGGGCGAATGCAATTCGCCCCGACAATAATATTATTGCGCCAATGGTAGGGGCGCACCGTGGTCAGTGAGTTGATCGAACTGCGTGCGCCCATAATGTAACTTCGCCAGTCTAAATATTCCGTTATCAGTTAAAAAAGGGAATAGCAACAGTCACCTATTTTACGGTTTACTAACCGCCGATTCTAACATAGTAATTGTTCCCTGATTCGCATCAAATTCTACTGCAATACCGATGGGAATAGTTTCAATAATTTCTAAATGTCCGATAGTTAATCCTAGACAAGCGGGAATTTTTAAGGGTTGAATATATTCTCGGATCACTTCTTCTAAAGTCAAGGAACCATAGTCACTATTGGCGCTACAATTGCTGCATTGACCGAAGATAAAACCAGCTAAATTATCGAGAATTCCCGCTAATTTTAATTGATTTAACAGGCGATCTATTTCATAAATATCTTCACCAATATCTTCTAAAAATAGGATAGCACTGGTAAAATCTGGTAGATAGGGAGAACCTGCGATCGAGGCTAAAGTGGTTAAATTACCACCGATTAATTTACCTTTTGCTTGACCTTTAGTAATAGTTTGAATCCGATTTTTTACCCGCATTAAACGATTGGCATCATCGGGATCGGGAATATTTCTAAAAGTCAACTTTTCCCCGGAAAATAAAACCTGTCGAAAGCTTTCAGTTTGAGCGGTGCGCCAACTAGAAAAGCCATTGGGAGCATGGAAAGTAACTAAACCAGTTTTGGCATAAATAGCTAATAATAAAGAAGTTATATCACTAAAACCACAGATAATTTTCGGATGACGGCCAATTAAATCGTAGTCGAGATAAGGTAATAAACGAGCGCTTCCCCAACCGCCGCGAATTGGTAAAATTAGGGCAATATTATCATCGGCAAAAAATTGATTTATATCCGACGCTCGCTCCCTATCTTTACCTGCTAAATAACCATAACGATCTAAAGCGTGTTGACCAACTTTTGGGACTAATTTTAAAGCTTTAACTGCTTCGATAACTATATTCAAATCATCTTCTTTAAAAGTTGCCCCCGCCGGACTAATAATACCCACTCCGTCCCCCGGTTGTAGATGTGGCGGTTTAATCAGAGGAAAATTAGTGCTAACGACTTTTCTAGGAACTAGGGAAAAACTAACAGCAGTTAGGGCGGAATTAGTGAGAAATTGACGGCGCTTCATCCTGATAGTTTTTAGAAAAATTGCAAGGGAAACAAGAATTTAGGGATTACTGCTCAGAAAAAAAGTTTTCACATATTTCTGGTTTTCCTCCCATGAGTTTAGTCGATTTTCTATTCCCTCAACTTTTCCCGTTAACACCGCTTGCCCTATCTTTAAATCCGTCACATCGTAACCGTTCAGGGGGGGGGATGTCAAGCCGCCAGTGGCATTGACTCTGTGGAAGGACTCTCCTGGGGCAGCAGAGAAGGAGAAGAACTGCCTTTCCTAGAGGCATGGATACTACTCTCCCACAGTAGCCGCTCTTTTCTACGCCTTTTTAGA
>NZ_JAPZSO010000219.1:0-1079 GCF_027531715.1 Microcystis sp. LE19-8.1F
GCTTGAGCGTGAGCTTGAATTTGGGCTTTTTTGTCAGTATCCATAAGTCTCTTACTATGTAGGTGATCTACTCATAGTGTAGCTCCATCTCAGAAAACCAGATTTAAGTATTTATGCTCATGGCAAAAGTGGGATGCACTCGGATTTTTTGGGAGCATCCCAATTATGTAATGAGTATAAATGCTCAGAAGGGGAAGAAGGCTTTTGTAGTAACGATTCTGGTTCCAATCACACAATTTAGAGAACCGTTGAAAATCTATGAACTCCCGAAAAGGCTTGCCATATAAGTATTTCGTATCTAAGTACAATTGCTTATTGCAAAAGTGGGATGCTCCCTCTCGCCGATTTTTTCTTCTCCACCCCCTTCTTTTTCAATAATTACTTTTCGATTTTTGGCTACTCCTCCTAAGTATTTTAGCTTTCTTTCTTCTAGGGCTTTTAGAAAACTCGTGTTATGGCCATAACCGGCATCTATTAACCCGATTTTTGGTCGATAGCCTCTTTTTAGGCTCCGGTCAATTAAATCTATCGCTATCTCTGGTTTCTTCTTAAATTCTTTGTCTTCTTTCCCCTCGGCTAAGGAACTAGCCGGTTGATAAATTTCAATGTCTAGGGGTACACTTTTTTTGCCGTCGTAGAGATGAGTAGTGACGGCGACTATTCCGTTGTCTGTCTTGCCAATTTCTCCCGAGTACTGCCTGCCAACTCCGGCGGTCAGATTGCCACTTTTTCGATGTCCTGAGTCATCGACAATCAGGGAAAATCCTCGGAGTATTTGCGTCTGGCGGCATTGGTTCATCACTTGCAACCGACATTCATTCACCTGACGGTCTGACCAGGGAGATTCGGTCAAAAAGTGATGTAATCGGTTATCAACTACTCCGACGGCATTATTGGCCATTTGAGTCAGGTTTTTCCTCTCACTTTCCCCTAATAATCCTCCTAAATATTGTCTGAAGCCGTTTTTTTGCGCTTCGTTTTTGAAGCAATTGTCAAACCGCCGACACCATCGGTCAAAGCAGGGGGGCATCGCTAGGGGTTGTCTCTTTCATCGCCGATTTCTCAACGTTAAGTGCTTA
>NZ_JAPZSO010000226.1:0-11112 GCF_027531715.1 Microcystis sp. LE19-8.1F
TCTATCGAGAGGCGAAAGGATGGTTAGGGCTAAGAGAATATCAGGTTCGCGAGAAAGAAAGCCTTCTTCGCCATTTTATCCTGGTGTTTTGTGCCTACACTTTTATTCTCTGGCATCACTTAACCGGGGGACTACAAAGGCAATGGGCGAATAAACCTTTGGAGACATTTACTGATGCTTTGGAGGCTTTTCGTACAGCGATGTCTTTTCGTTTTTTCCCTTGTCTAACGCAGAATATTGATGTCTTTTCCGCTCACAAAGCGGCTTTGGGCTACATTTGGGCTTGAAATTTGTTTAAGTCCCATTAATAGCATGATTAGCTCCCAATCCCACTTGAAAAACCCGCTCCCTTCTCCACACTGCTGTAACAAAAAACAACTATCCCCCGATAGCGATCGCTAAAGGTCGAATAATTATAAATTTTTGTCAAGGGGTGCGGTCAGATCGAAGAATCATCGCTAGAATGAGCCTAATTGTCAGGAATTTAGTTAAACAAGGTTTTTGGCAAGATGCTAATCTGGCTAAGACGCTTTTGGGGGTGATATAGGGGAAAAGTTCCAGCGATTGCGCCTAAATGGAGTGATATACAGAAGGTTGACCCATATCGTTACTCTGGAGAGTTTTATACAGAAAGTTGACCTATAATATGTAGTTATGTTTTCAAGAGAAGAGAAGAAATGTTATCAACACTTCTAAGTAAAGCTGTACAAAAAGCTCAAGAACTACCAGAAGCAATTCAAGACGAACTGGCAGAGCAGTTTATTGAAGACATCGAAAATGAAATCAAATGGCAAGAAACATTATCTAAACCCCAAGACAGCTTAATTCTCAAAGAACTTGCTCAGAAAGCTATTGCGGATTCAGAAAACGGACAGACTGAAGAAATGGGATTTGATCAGCTATGAAGTCGGAACTAAATCCAGATTTCGTCGGCTTATTTCAACAGCTACCAGAAAGAGTGAAAAGAACAGCCAGAAAAAATTACAAGTTATGGAAAGATAACCCAAGTAATCCAAGCTTAGAATTTAAGGAGGTCAATCAAGAAGACCAGATCTGGTCAATCAGAGTCGGTATAGGTTGGAGAGCGCTAGGAAAAATCAAGAATAAGAATGTAATTGTTTGGTTTTGGATAGGCTCTCACCCAGAGTATGACCAATTGTTAAAGAAGTTGTGAACCAAGAAACATAACAAATCACCGCACCCGAAATAATAGTGAAATTTTGTGACAAAGTGCAGTCATATCTAAGAATCTTTGCTATAGTTTCGGAAAGCTTCTGTGATAAGTTTCCTTAAAGGAGATTGTTTGCAGTAAGCTAATCTGGCTAACACGCTCTTGGGGTTAATATAGGGAAAAGTTCTGACGATTGCGCCTAAATGGAGTGATATACCGAAAGTTGACCCATATCGTTACCCCAGAGAGTGTTATACAGAAAGTTGACCTATAATATGTAGTTAGCTGGCTAATTTGAAATGCTTCTGAGGCATTTGAAGAAACTTATTTGAGCTATCCTTACCATTTCATGCGACACAATTTCATGCGACGAAAGAAGAAAGCTCAGCAAAGATTGTCACCCTGGTTATCTGCACTACCAGTTGCGATTTTCCTGACCAGTTGCGATAGCATAATTGCGACTGGAGTCCGTTTTAGCTCTCCGCTTCCTGAACTCAGCAAAATTGCAGCCTTCTCGATCATATGGCTTATACCCGCATTCCTGATTGGGATATTTGTTAGTATAGATCATGATGAGATGACTACAGGGTATGGATCTGATGGTATAGTTTTTTTGCCAACAGGCAAGACAGTTCCTGGAGATCCACAGTCAGCTAATTTCTTGGCGAACCTTTGGCTTGTGGCTTATCCCATCGGCTATTTTTACTACACACATCTTGATAAACTAGCCTTGACATTGACGACTTTCCCTAATTTGGATTGGATTTTACTTAGGATTATTTTCCCGGCGTTGTCTCTTGCTTTGATTGCTTGGGTTATCTTAGCAATTTGGGAATTTTCTGATTCATTCTTCATTTTTAGGTGGTTAATTCTTGGTTGGAAAATCTTAGTCTCGCTTGCAACGATTAATTTGATAGGGTGGCTGCTTGCACTATTTGTTCCTTGGTTGTTAAACCTGGTTATTGATTTAGCTTCATGGCTCTTTCGGCGATAGGTTGAACCAAAATTTTGTACTGCGATAGTATTTGGGTACTCATTGCGATCGCCGATCTTGTAGGGTGCGTTAATGAAATGTAACGGTGCGATTCGTTTCTAGGGGAATAAATAGCCTAGAGTGCCGATAAAACAGCATAACTGACAAAAAGGATGTAGGTGAAAGACCTACCCTGTAAGGGACACAGTGACTCCCGACCTGCCCCCAGTGACTGGACTCGGAAATCTAGAGGCTGAAGCGGGGAACAAGGACGCAATCAGAGCCAAAACAGATAGGCGCAAGGAGCGTTAACGGGGAGACAATAAGGGAAAACCAGAAAAAGCGTCCAATTTCAGAGCAACAATCTGAGCTAAAAATGTTGACTCAACCTTCTAAACTCGCAGAGCTTTCGTTACGGTATCTGCTATCCCTAGAGTTGAAGGTGGGTGAAGTGGTCAACCCTAAGTTGTCAAAACAATCCAACAGTCGGAACGAAGAAAAACGATGATTAGGTCAAGAGAAAAGTCGAAACTCAAGTAGGTTGGACGAGCAACGTAACCCCTAACATCGGGTAGGACGAAGCGTAATTGCTTCGAGGTAATCAGAACACAAGAAACCAAGTAGAGACCAGTTAGACTCATGATTAGTAATAGTTTTAGAGAACTGTGGAACAACATTCCGTGGAAGAAACTCCGTAGGAATCTATTCCGACTACAATGTAGATTGTGGAAAGCCATGAGAGTAGGAGACAAGGCAAAAGCCAAAAATCTTCAAAAGCTAATCTTAAAATCTCGAAGTGCTAGATTACTGGCAATTCGTCAAGTAACTCAACTAAATGCTGGTAAGAAGACAGCAGGAATAGATGGGAAAGCATCACTTTCATTCCGAGAAAGGTGGGAATTAGAATCAGTCCTAGAAACCAAAGTCTGGAATTGGCAACATCAGGGACTGAGAAAAATTCCGATAGCCAAAAAGGATGGAACAACCCGGATGCTCAAAATTCCTACCATCTCAGATAGAGCTTGGCAATGTCTTGTCAAATACGCCCTAGAACCTGCCCACGAAGCCACATTTCACGAAAGGAGCTACGGTTTTAGAACTGGACGTTCCGCTCACGATTGTCAAAAAATACTCTTCTTAAACTTAAGAAGTAGCAGCAACGGATTAAACAAAAGAATCCTAGAATTAGACATCGAGAAATGCTTCGATAGAATCAACCACAACACATTAAGGGAATTAATCATTGCTCCCCAAAGCATCAAAGCTGGATTGATGAGATGCTTAAAAGCAGGAGTTAACCCAGAATTTCCTGAACAAGGAACTCCCCAAGGAGGTGTCGTGAGTCCATTACTAGCAAACATCGCTCTCAATGGAATAGAGAATATTCACTACTCAGTCAGATATGCTGACGATTTGGTGTTCCTTCTTAAACCCCAAGATAAAGCGGAAGAGATTCTGGAAAAAGTCGCAAGTTTTCTAGCTACAAGAGGTCTAAACATTAAGCCATCGAAGACAAGGTTAGTAGCCTCGACAGAAGGATTTGACTTTCTAGGGTGGCACTTTGTTGTGCAAGCCAACGGAAAATTTAGAAGTTATCCCTCAGAGGAAAACTTTAAAGCCTTTCGTCAGAAAGTTAAAGCCATCATCAATCACTCGAATTATGGGGCAAAGATTAAAGCCCAAAAATTAGCTCCAATAGTCAGAGGATGGAGAAACTACCACCGCTATTGTAAACTGAATGGCTCAAGATTCTCATTATGGCAACTTAATCATAGGACATATAAAGTGTTCTTAAAAGAAAAAAAGGTAAACCGCCAGATGGCTGCAAATTTAGTCAAAAAAGCGTTTCCACCTGTGCCATATTCAGAAAACAAGCACATCAACGTTAGAGGAGATTATTCGCCTTTTAACGGTGACTTAGTTTACTGGTCTAAGAGACAGTCCAAACTTTACGATGGAGCAACTTCTAGGTCTTTAATCCGACAGAACCATACCTGTGGATATTGTGGCTTGAAATTTATTGATGAGGAAAGAATACATCTGCACCACATCGATAGAAATCACGCTAATGGTCGAGCCAATAATCTTTTGGCAGTACACGAATCATGCCACGATTACATCCACAGGTGCAAAAGTGAAAGCTAAGATTATCGGGAGCCGAGTGCGGTGAAAGTCGCACGCTCGGCTCTAAGAGAGAGGTGCGGAGGATAATACCTCCCATCGACTCTACCCACCTTATTTTTATTGCTTGTCCTTCTGTATCCCATAGGATACACTTAGGGCATGATTGAAATTCGCCAGACCGAAACCTACTCTCAGTGGTTTAGCAATTTGCGGGATCGCCAAGCAAAAGCACGTATAGACATTCGTGTTCGTCGCCTGTCTATGGGCAATCCAGGCGATGTTAAACCAGTAGGAAAAGGTGTATCGGAACTGCGGATCGATTATGGCCAAGGCTATCGGGTGTATTTCATTCAGCGAGGCGAGACCTTGATCATCCTCTTGGCAGGAGGAGATAAGCAAACTCAAGAACGGGACATCAAAACAGCATTAAATTTAGCACAAGACTTATAGGAGATTTTCATGGCTACTATCCAAACCTATCCTTGGGATGCGGCAGAACATCTCGAAACAAAAGAAGATATAGCTGCATATCTTGAAGCAGCTCTTGAAGATGGCGATCCAAGCTTAGTGGTAGCAGCATTAGGTGATATTGCTCGATCTAAAGGGATGACACATATTGCCCGTGAAACAGGGTTGGGGCGTGAAAGTCTCTATAAAGCTTTGTCAATCGAAGGCAATCCAGAGTTTGCCACAGTTCTTAAGGTCTTACAATCACTTGGGTTACGCCTCCAAGTCGTACCAATTGCCTAACTTCACCGTTATACTGAATCGGTTTTTAATAGCATGATTAACTCCCAATCCCACTGGAAAAACCCGCTCCCTTTTCCCCACTTTCTACTCCCCCATACCTGTTAAACGGGATTTAGGATCAGAGCGATCGCTAGATGAAAGGTTAAGTAATGTTAAGATCATAATTCTTCATGAAGAAAGCGCACGATCGCCGAGTAACTGTAGTCAAAAATACCAAATTTTGCCCCAGTCACAATACAGTAGGGATCAAGCGCGATCAATCGAAGCAAGAATTTTCTCCCCAGTATCTATGAATCAATCAGAAAGTTGCGGTAAGGTCTATCTCGTCGGTGCAGGTCCCGGAGATCCCGGTTTGTTGACCTTAAAAGCGAAAGTTCTCTTAGAAAATGCCGATATTGTCCTCTATGATGCCCTAGTTAGCCCCTCGATTCTAGCCATGATTAACCCCAGGGCCGAACAAATCCATGGGGGTAAGCGTCGCGGTCGTCATTCTCTAGTACAGGAGGAAATCACCGCTTTACTGATCCAAAAGGCCCAGACTAATGCTGTGGTTGTTCGTCTCAAGGGGGGTGATCCCTTTGTTTTCGGTCGCGGGGGTGAAGAAATGCTCGATCTGATCGCGGCCGGAATTAGCGTCGAGATCGTGCCAGGGATCACTTCAGGAATTGCCGTGCCTGCCTACGCCGGTATTCCCCTCACCCATCGCGATTATAGTTCTTCCGTTACCTTCGTCACCGGCCACGAGATGGCGGGTAAATATCGTCCTCAAGTTAACTGGTCAGCGATCGCCCATGGTGCGGAAACAATTGTCGTTTACATGGGTGTGCATAATTTACCCTATATTATCGGCGAGTTAACCAAGGCCGGCAGAAGTCCAGAAACACCGATCGCTCTGATTCGCTGGGGAACAACACCGCAACAACAGCAGTTAATCGGTACTTTCACCACGATTATGGACCAGATCGAAGCCACCGGCTTTGAAGCCCCAGCGATCGCTGTTATCGGGGCAGTGGTGGACCTTCACGATCTCTTGCAAGCGGGACAACCTTTGCTATCGAGGACAATCCCCCCTACACCCATTTCTCTCTGATTCGGTTTCCATGCGTCAATATCAAAAATCCCTGACGATTACCACCAGTCCCAAGAATTTCCATCGTCTTACCGCCCCCATAGAAGCGATCGTGGCTGAATCGGGCATAACGACGGGATTATGCAGTGTCTTTGTCTGTCACACCTCCGCTTCTTTGCTGATCCAAGAAAATGCCGATCCCGATGTTCTCACCGATTTGGCCAATTTCTTCGCCAAGTTAGTGCCGGAAGATAGCAGTCTCTACTATCACTCTACCGAAGGGCCAGACGATATGCCCGCTCACATTCGCTCAGTCCTAACCCGGACATCGGAACAAATCCCGATCGCTAGGGGTAAATTAGTTTTAGGGATCTGGCAAGGTATCTATCTCTGGGAACATCGTCAGAGTCGTCACCAAAGACAAGTGGTGGTTCATATCACAGGGGTCTGAAGCTTTGCGTATAGTTTTGTAATAGAAACTTTACTCGTACCCCTCATCGGAGTAAGATTTTTTCCGTGTACGATCAAATTGTTCGCTTTTTGAACAAAGAACTTCATATTTCGTAACAAAAGGAAACAATTTATGCGAAAATTGTTCGCTCTGGCCCTGGTGCTATCTCTCTGGTTCACCTTTGCCGCTCCAGCGTCGGCTGATTTGTCCAATCTGACCCCTTGTAGCGAAAATCCCGCTTTCCTACAAAAAGCGAAGAGTTTCCGCAACACCACTCTCGACCCCGAATCGGGAGCCAAACGCGCTCAAACCTACTCCCAAGCTCTCTGTGGACCCGAAGGCTATCCTCACCTAATTGTTGATGGTCGTTGGGATCACATGGGTGATTTCTTTATCCCTAGCATCCTATTCCTGTACATTACCGGTTGGATCGGTTGGGTTGGTCGGGCCTATTTAATCGCCGTGCGCGACAGCAAAGATGCCGAAATGAAGGAAATCATCATCGATGTTCCCCTCGCTTTGAGCAAAATGTTAACGGGGTTCCTCTGGCCGTTAGCGGCTTTACAAGAAGCCACTTCTGGTAAATTAACCGTTAAGGATTCGGAAATTACCGTTTCCCCTCGTTAATTTTTGTGTCAAACCCTTGACTTTTTATTCCCTAGGAGAACTCAGATGGAAGGACTTACTAAATTTCTCTCGTCCGCACCCGTGTTAATTATGGCGCTGCTGACTTTCACCGCCGGGATTTTAATCGAATTTAATCGCTTTTATCCCGATCTCTTATTCCACCCGCTAGGTTAAAGGCAATCTCAGGTGATTAAAGGGGATACAGAGTCCACTGTATCCCTTTTTAAGGGCAACGATCGGAGGGATTGGGAGAATATTAAGAAAAGAAAGGCACTGGAGACGACAGGCTCTAAAAATCGATAAGATACAGGTGTCTGCAACCACAGAGGTGGGACAAACCATGCTGTTAGATAGAGATTTGATGCTAGGAAAGCGTCTGCGGTATCAAGAATTACAAGAAAAATTAAAAGAGATTTGGCAGGGAGAAAACGTTCCCGAATCGGATGAATGCGATTATGATATCCTCGTTGTCCCTTCTTTTAGTATCGATCAGAGAGTCGGTCAAAAAGTGGCGGGTTTTTTACATTACGAAGAAAGATTATTATTTTCTCTGATTCGGTTGCGACATCCGAAAACTCGTTTAATCTATGTAACAGCGCAGCCACTGGCGCGGATGGTGATTGATTATTATCTGCAATTGTTGCCTGGGATTCCTTTTTCCCATGCTAATAATCGTCTGTTATTACTGACAACTCACGATAACTCTTTTCAACCTTTAACCCAAAAAATTCTGGAAAGACCGCGCTTAGTAGCAAGAATCCGGCAAGCGTTGCGTCGAGATCGTGCCTACATGGTTTGTTTTAATTCTACTAATTTAGAGCGAGAATTGTCTTTACAATTAGATATTCCTTTATTTGCCTGTAGTCCAGACTTATTGTATTGGGGTTCTAAAAGTGGCAGTCGCGAGATTTTTAGTCAGGGCAATATTCCCCATCCTGACGGTAGTTTACAGGTAAATACGGTCAAGGATTTGTTGTATGAGGCCGCTAGTTTGTGGTTCCGTCAACCGCAATTAAAACGCATGGTAGTGAAGTTAAATGAGGGGTTATCGGGAGAAGGAAATGCAGTTTTAGATTTACGTCCTTTAGGGGTAATTGTTGATAGTAACAGTCTAGATTTAAGCGAGAAAATGAATCTCTTGTCCAAACAATTAGAGAAGATGAGTTTTCAAGCAAGGGATGAAAATTGGGAGAGTTTTTCTGGCAGAATTGCTGAATTAGGGGCAATTGTCGAAGCTTTTATTGAAGGAGAAGAAAAGCGATCGCCAAGTGTGCAAGGTTATATTACACCCACGGGAGAAGTGAAGATTCTTTCCACTCACGATCAAATTTTAGGGGGTCCCGATGGTCAAATTTATCTAGGTTGTCATTTTCCTGCCGATGAAAATTATCGCCTACAATTACAGGAATTAGGTCTAAAAATAGGGGAAATTCTGGCAGCCAAGGGGGCAATTGAACGCTATGGAGTTGATTTCGTCGCTGTGAAAAATCCAGAAACTTTAGTCTGGGATTTACAGGCGATCGAAATTAATCTGCGAAAAGGAGGAACCACCCATCCTTTTATGACTTTGAAGCTTTTAACTAATGGTAAATACGATCGAGAAACTGGATTATTTTTCAGTCAACCTCACCAGGAAAAATACTATATTGCCTCCGATAATCTCCACAAACCCCAATACAAAGGTTTACTTCCCGATGATTTAATGGATATTATTGCTAAACATCACTTGCATTTTGATAGTAGCAGTAAAACGGGAACAGTTTTTCATCTCATGGGTGCGCTGTCAGAATTTGGTAAATTAGGGTTAACTTGTATCGGCAATTCTAGTGAGGAAGCTGCGGCAATTTATCAGCGTGTGGAACAGGTGTTAGATTGGGAAACAGAGCATAGTTCCATAAATTTAGGTTATTATTCTGGATTACCGATCACTTGGATATAGAAGGTTTTTCTGGCAAAATTTTGCGTTTTAGGGAATCAATGGCTCGTCCCGGTACTTCCGTCGCTTGAGCGAGAATTAAATTCCAAAGATAACCGTATTTAGGGAAATTTCTCAGGAGAATCACCTCGGCAATAAAGTAAAAACGTTTAGTTCTTTTATACTCAGGAGGATTATCTTCAATCCGCAGTTGCTCGGCTATTTCTGGCAGCCAATGACCGATAGTTTTACCTTGCTCAAAAAACTTGGCCTGAATATATAAACCCAGTAATCTATCTAAACACCAAAAGGGAATATATTTAATCGGGCCGGTGACACTCATGGAAGCAGTAATCTCTTTAACTGCCGGTTGTACCAGTTCGTTTTTCCAAACTTTTTTATCAAAGTTTTCCATGTGAGGACCCTTTTGATCTCGACGTTTCCCGATCAGGGCGCTAGGATTAAAAGGATTATCTAAAGGAGCGATCGGTGCTTCTAATAAATAAGTATTCTCTTTAAATAAGTTACTATTATTTTCTCTTCTGCTACAGATAGCTAAACTTTTTACATCGGGAATTGTTGGCCAAGTACTCTCTAATTTTTCTCGTTCACCGTAGGGAAATCCACGTCTGGCTAATCGCAATACCCAACTGTTGGGAAAGCGTTCAAAATAGTCTTTAACTAAGGTGACGATCTCCGGGTGTAAATATTCATCGCAATTGATTGTGAGAATATAAGTACCTCTGGCATTTAAAAATCCTGTACTTCTTTGAATAATTTCACCTCGTAAAGCACAGACAATCTGTTTCATGCGTGGATCATTCACCGGCGAAGGTTTGACCCCAGGAGGATGAACTAAAATAAATTCTATATCTCCCTTGACTTTCAACAATTCTCCTAGCCAATGTTCGCCAAATCCCTCGCGCATCGGGATAACGATCGATAGAAAAGTATTAGACATAAATTAACTCGTTAGATTTGCTTGTGATTTATCAAAGTTGTCTTGACCGTGATGCACTTAACTGGTTTAAATAGCTTCTAAATATTTGCTATCGAGCAGAAATGAGCCTCGATCGAATTTTACACCCCAATAACCCCCCGGCCGGCGATCGATAACCGTGCCGATATCGTCGATATTGAGCAGCTCTGGCGGCCGTAACATAGGCATAGGATCGGCGGTTTTCAGGTAAGGGGGAATGGCAATCAGACGGACTTTTCCCCCGATGCTAATTTCACTCATGGTACTGACTAGATGCGATCGTGACATCGTATCTCAACTTAGCATATTTTAAATCATTCTAAAGATAGATTCCCTAGGGAATAGGTATTCTGTAGGCTGTTGCCATCCGCCTTTGGCGTTGGGTTGGGCTGTTGCTTGACCTAGCTGGGAGGGTGGCGATCGCTATCAGTACAATCAAAAAAGCCAAAATCTGAATCGCTAGTTGGGGAGAAGAATGTAAAGATTTATTAAATTGTACTTTTTGATACAGTTGTGGGGGGGGGAATGTGTATAATCTCGTTGTCTCCCTTTGGAGTTGGGTTGGGGTGTTGCCTAACCTAGCAAAGAAACGACAAAAGTAGGCTAATAGCCTCAAAGCTAAGACTACAAACTTACACACAAAAAACACTACTCAGGAGTAAAAAATGAAAAATTGGACTTTAGCCTTAGCTCTTGGAGCGGCTGCAACGACTACAATGATTGGCTTTGGAGTAAATCCTGCTTCGGCTTTGACATTTAATGTGACTTTCGATATAGATTTTCCCTCTGCTGCCAATCCCACACCAGTTAATGCCACATTGATCACGGATGATTTTTTGACCACTGAATCAGGCTTTACTGGATATAGAGTTACATCCATAACTGGAACTCAAGGTACAGAGCCTATAACTGCTCTAAGTACAGGACAAAAAGCTTGAAAAGTAGGCGGGAGTGGGGTTTTATGAGAAATAGCACTAATCTCGAAACCCCTATGAACCAGTATAATGCGTTGAAACAAGCTCTCAAACCTCATTTGCGATGGCACGGAGCAAG